>JBLMZU010000498.1:0-4133 GCA_050258995.1 Bacteroidota bacterium | reverse complement strand
TGAACCTGCCGGCCTATAGTCCACCTTAAGGAGAGCATTCGCCGTTGGAGACACCGAGTCACGGAGTTTTTTTCTTTTCCTCTCGCTGTCTCTGTGTTTCGATGCAGACGCGGTATTACACGACAACCTCACAAACCACCCGGAACCCCGTAAACTCCTCGGCCTCGGATTGAATCATCCGCAGCCGCGATGCACTTCGGCATAATGACGGTGGCTCGTGCCAGGAGCCGCCGCGAGCCACGCGGGTTGAATCATCCTTTTTCTGGTAGGCACTGTCATCCCTGGGTGACGAAGAATAATCCTCCAGCCAGTGATCTGCACACCATTCCCATAAGTTACCATGCATATCGTGGAGCCCGAAGGCATTCGGCGGGAAGGTCCCGCCTGCGTTTGTGACGTGGCGATAGAAACCGCGCGGCTCCTCCCGAAACGTATGCTCGCCGTTGAAGTTCGCCACCTCGACGGTCAGCGTCTCCCCGAAGCTGAACGGTGTAGCGGTGCCGGCTCGGCAGGCATATTCCCACTGGGTTTCACTGGGCAGGCGATATTCCCGTCCCGCCTTCTCCGAGAGCTTCCTGCAAAAGGCCTGCGCATCCTTCCAGGAAACGCGTTCCACGGGAAGTCCCTCTCCCTTGAACCTGCAGGGCGGGAGCTTCCGCATGACGGCCCGCCACTGTCCCTGGGTGACCAGGCATTTGCCCATCAGGAACGGCCGGATCGAGACAAGATGCTGCGGCTTTTCGTCGTTGTTGAGAGAGCTGCGCGGCGAGCCCATCTGGAAGAAGCCCCGGGGAACGAGGATCATATCGAGCTCTATTTCATTTCCCACATACTCGGTGAATTGTTGCGCAGCAAGGTTCATCCATCCCAGGATCTCGCCTTTTTCATTCAAAGTGGGAGTTTTAAAATCCACTGTTCTCATGTTGGATCACCAATCTCCAGCCGCGTTAATGAAATTTTATCCCCAATTTGCTACAATACATTAAAGAACGCCAATGGTTTGCGCCGGGGTGGAAGGAGGTCCTTATGTGGGACGCCAAAATGGTTGCAGACCTCATTACGGCCGCGCGAGGTCTGCTGGGATTTGTCATGATCTGGTTGGGGCTGACCCAGGGGACGGCAGCACTCCCGGCGGTGGCCCTGCTCATGCTTGCGGACTGGATCGGCGATTTCGTGGACGGGTCGCTCGCCCACCGCAGCCGCCATCCTCGCCGCACCTGGATCGGGGACAGCGACCTCTACATCGATCTCTTCGTCTCGTTGTGTCTGGGGGTCTATCTTATTGCGGCAGGCTACGTCAGCCTCGGATTTGTCGGTCTCTATCTGGCCGGCTGGGCCTTTGCACTCTGGCATTTCGGCCTGGAACGGAACCTGCTCATGCTCGCCCAGGCTCCCATCTACCTGTATTTCATCATCATTGCCCTGCGCATCGTTCCGGATGCCGGGAAGTGGCTTGTCATCTGGCTGTTGATCGCCACTGCCATCAACTGGCGGCGATTCAGCCGGGAGATCGTCCCAGGGTTCATTGGCGGCATGCGATCCATCTGGGACAGTGAGGAAAGACGGCGCCACTCGTAAGGACCTGGGAGGATCGGCGGTTTGTCAGACGCGAACGAAATTCACGTCCCTTCGAACGAAGGGCAAATTTCCGGCAGGAAATTCTGGTCTGTTGTGAATCGCTTTCTGCATTGGGTGGGCCATGACCGCCTGCCGGGGTTTGTACAGGTTGCCATCTCGGTGGCAGAGCCTGCCGGGCGGGTGACGTACCGGGCCGCGCCTTACCCGGTTCCCGAGAATGGCTGCGGTGTTCTCACCGTTCTGAGCGCCAACCTCTGGCACGACTATCCGCGCTTCCGTGAGCTGGAAAGAAGACTCGCCTCCTTTGCGGACTTGATCGACTCTCAGCAAGTGGACCTGCTCCTGCTCCAGGAGGTGGCGCGCACGCCCTTCCTGCAGGCGGATGAATGGCTGGGGAAGCGCCTGGGCATGGCGTATGTCTATTCGCGTGCCAACGGCTCGAAGAAGCTGGGCTTCGAAGAAGGGCTGGCGGTCTTCAGCCGGTTTCCACTCAAGCGTCTCCCTCACATCCGTCAAATGGGAAGGAACGCCACCCCCTTTTCGAGAAGGCTGGCCCTGGGCGTCGAGGTCGATACACCCTGCGGGGAGATGCTGGCCTTTTCCACCCACCTGGCATTGACCCGCAGGCAAAACGCGCTTCAGGTGCGGGAGTTGCACGCCTGGGTGGAGCAGCTGACCGCCGGACGCTCGGCCGTGATCGCAGGCGATTTCAATGCCCCCGAACATACCCACCAGATCCAGCATGCCCGTTCGATCTGGACCGACACGTTCCGGGAGATCCAAAAGCATGGACAGGCCGCCACGCACGAGATCCGCTGGCCGTGGGGCGGAGTCTTTCTCGGCCACCGGCTGGACTACATCTTCCTGCAGCCCGGCAGCCCTCCATGGCAGGTCGTCGATGTCCAGCACGTGGACGCGAAAGACGGCCCGCACTCCGATCATCGCGCGGTCCTGGCTCGATTATCCCCTCTGCATGCCAACTCGAAACCGTCAATCTAAAATCTTCAATCAAAGATCCATTCACCAGCGATTCCAATGCACAACTTCCTCCAACGATCTTCTCCCACCCTTCTTCGGCGCCGCAGACAGCTTTTCCTCTTCCACTGGGTATCCAAAGGAGAGTGCGATACGGAGATACCACTCGGGAGGAAATCCCAGAATGTCTCGCGCTTTCTCCGTTTCATAAATTGAGGCCGGCACCGAGCCGACTCCCAGCTCCCAGGCGGCCAGCTGCATGAAGGCCGCTGCCTGGCCCGCGTCGAACATGGTCTGGAACCTGGCACTCGGATCGGGTGTGAGAATGGCAACGCCCAATGCGGCGCCCGCCAGATGTCCCGCCCACTTCCCGCATTCTGAAAGAGCTTTGAGGATCGATTTGTCCCGGATGGCGATGAACTGCCAGCCCTGCTCGTTCTTGGAGGACTGCGATCTGCGCCCGGCGTTGAGGATGGCGTGGACGACATCTTCGGGCAGGGGCCCATCCCGGAACTGTCGGATGGCTCGTTTGGTTCGAATGGCTTCAGATACGTTCATAAAAGATCCCTCCAATATTATTGTGACTTCAGACGCCTCAGAAATGCGCGCATGTCCGGCTCGTGCTCTTCATGGAAATGAGCAAAGAACGCGGCCGGGATAAAAGGGCTTTCTCTCCACCAGGGCAGATAGCGCTCTACCTCCGTAAAAGCTTCGGCGGGCAGGCTCTGCATGGCAGCAAGGAGCTGTTCAAATACCTGCTGCGAGTGGTCCAGGACCTCGCGTACCGGGCGCTGATGACTGGTCTCATAGATCCAAGCATTGATCTGATCATCCGTTTGCAGGTGCTCTGGCCAGGGAGGCATCGGTTCCGGGTCACCGCGTCCTGCAGCCTGCAGGCGGGCGACGGTCCTACGCCGCCATCCGGTCAGGTGGGCAACGATATCCTTGATGGACCAGTGCCCGGCGACGCCGGGTTGATCCATGTGCTGCGGGCCGATCTGATCTAGCAATTCCTGCCAGCCTTGATACTCTTCCTGCAATCCGGCGAGCATTTCAGATCTATTCATCCTTGTCTCCCGTAAAAGTAAATGGCCCAGGATTACGGCCAACCTCTAAATCTCCTAATCAACTTGCACTTGCATCCGGAGCAGGTTCCTGCTCCTCTCTACTCGAGCGTTGTTCCATTCGATTATATCCCGCGCTTGTGCCTGCCTCTTGGCACTAGCAGAAGGGGATGATAGTCAGTAGGCAATCAGGGTCAGAATAGGGATAATTTAGATGACATCTTTGGATGCCGCTCTTTATCCTTTGACCCAACCAAGGAGAATTCCCATGGCTTTGCCAACCGAATCAACTTTGCTTGCCGAATACACCTACGAGCTTTGTCCGGTCGAACGCGGCTACGCCAACCGGACCCTCTACGTCAATCTCAGTACGAACACGATCTGTGAAAAGCCCGTCACCCAGCAGATGAAGGATCTGTTCACCGGCGGGCGCGGCTTTGGCCTCAAGCTGTTGTGGGATGGGGTCACGCCTGAGACGAAGTGGAACGATCCCGAGAATGAGCTGGTCATCGCCAA
>JBLMZU010000497.1:0-8377 GCA_050258995.1 Bacteroidota bacterium | reverse complement strand
CGTCAGCTTGACACCCCGCAGACCTGCCTCTGGTACGATGATAGACCCCATAAGAGCCTTTGAATAGGGGTGGATAGGATCGAAGACAACCTCGTCGGCTGTACCCTTCTCCACGATCTGCCCGGCATACATGACCATGATATCGTCGGTCACATTCTTAAGAAGAGGCAGCTCGTGCGTGATGAAGATCATTGACTTGATGAGTTCCTTCTCCATCAGATTCCGCAGCATTTTAATGACCAGTTTCTGTGAAGTGACATCCAGTGCAGAGGAGGGCTCATCCGCGATCAGCACTTTTGGAAACAGGATCACCGATATGGCGATCACCGTGCGCTGTTTCATCCCGCCCGAGAGCTCTACCGGGTATTTCTGCAGGACCTCCTCGGAAAGCCCCAGGATCTCAAAGGATTTCCGGGCAAGATCGTAAATGTCCTTTTTGGACATGTTCTCGTCATGTGCCCAGATCACATCCTCGATGAAGTTGATGATCTTGCGCGTGGGGTTGAGCGCGTTCATCGCGGCCTGGGGAATATAGGCAATTTCCCGGCCCAGGATGGTTTTGCGAATGGTATCCGGCTCCAGCTTGGAAATGTTCTGGCCATCGATAATAATATCGCCGCTCGTGTAGTGCAGCGGAGGGAAGTAGTACCCCATCAGGCTGAGTGCCAGCGTCGACTTTCCACACCCGGATTCTCCCGCGATCCCCAGCGATTTTCCCTCTTCCACTTTGAGGGAGACATGGTCCACCGCGTAGACATCCTCGTTGTAGCGCGTAATATATTTTGTTGTGAGTTCCCTGACTTCCAGTATTACTTTTGCCATGTTGTATCACCTACTCCCGCAAGGATGGATTGTAAACCTGGTCCATACCGGTATTCATCAGGTTTAGAGAGAACGAAATCAGGGCGATGATAATGACCACGGGCAGATAGGCCCACCATTTGCCAAGGATCTCCGCCTGGTAGATCAGCGCCCAGTTCAGCATCAGACCCAAAGTCGGACTTGTCGTCGTTCGAGGTCCCAACCCCAGGACCGATAACCCAGCCTCGGCCAGCACCGCCGAGGAGATCTGCAGGATCAGCGCCATAAAGACATAGGAGGCGATGTAGGGCAGAATATCCCGGAAGATGATGCGAGGCAGGGGGTGTCCCGAGATTTTGGACAAATTAACATGGTCCCGATTCCGCAGGGAGAACACCTGCGACCGGACGGCACGCGTTGTCCACACCCAGGAGGTGAGACCGATCACGATCGCGATGGTCACGGGGCCGCGCTTGTCCTGCCCGATACTGAAGGAGATCAGGATCAATAGCACAAAGCTGGGGATGACGGTAAAGATGTTGGTGAAAAACATGATGACATCATCCGTTGTGCCGCCGACGTAACCCGCCAGTAATCCCAGGACTAAACCCACTGATGTCGCGATCAAACCTGCCACAAGGCCGATGATCAGGGATGTATGGGTCGCGGAAACCAGTTCGTTCAGCACATCCCGGCCGAAGTTGTCGGTCCCAAGCAGCAGGAGGCGAACATTCGGAACCTCCTTAACATTCACGTAGGCATTTTGCTCAACTGTGCCAGCCTCCTGCAAAGTACCTGTCGTTGGATCCTTGGATGCGATGATTGCCCCTTCTGTTTCCAGGATTCCCTTGAGCGAACTGTTGAGCCGGACGTAATAATTCCGCTTGGCATTCGTGAGACCCTTGATATTCTTCTTGGGGTCGTAAGTGTTCACCCATTGCTCGAGCAGTTTCTCGGTGTTGGTGGTATCGATCTCGCTTTCCGGGATTCCTGCCAGGACGAGATAATCTCTTATCGCGCCGCGATCGTCCTCGTTTAACTTGCTGGCAATACGTGTTTCAGAGGCCCCCGTCAGCTTGAGGGTATAGGTGGGCGAGCTCAGACTGTCATACACGCTGACATAGATTCCGGGAGGGAAAAAATTACCCTGGCCGATGATCCCCAAAGGCGGATCTTTAACAAACATGGGAAAAAAGATCACCGTCAGGATGATGAACGCAAAAATCGAAAAACCAATGACGAATTTACCAGAGTGTAAAAGCTGCCGAAGTGTGTTTTTCATAACAGCCTCGCTCCTTATTCCGTCTCAGACTGAGCCGCTTTGATGCGCGGGTCAATGAAACCATACATAATCTCGATGGTTAATGTGGATAGCAATACCATCAAGGTGACAATCAAAGTTGAGGCTGAGATCAACGGATAATCCTGTCCCAGCACCGCGCTGAGCAGGGTGGTGCCCAGCCCCGGATAGCTAAAGATGATCTCTGCCACCAATGCACCGCCGATGATCGTCCCGATCGCCAACGCAAGACCGGTCACCTGCGGAAGCATTGCATTTCGAAAAACATAGCGGACGATTTTTTTATCCGGAATTCCCAGGAACCGGGCATATTTGACGTAGTCCGCATTCAGCTCGTAGATGCACATGGAGCGCATGCCGATCGCCTGGCCGCCGATGATGATCAGCGTAATCGACCAGAACGGCAGCTGGTAATGAACAAAGACGGATTTTAGAAACTGCCAGCTGCTCCAATCGGGGATCAGGTCGAACCCATAGCCCCCGGATGTGGGAAACCATCTTAAGTTCACTGCAAAGATGACCAAAAAAATGACTGCCATGCCGAAGGCCGGCAGGCTGCTGATAAAAATACTGGCCGGCAGGAGGACTTTATCATATCCACTCTTCATGTATGCCGCCATCGCCCCTAGCAGGTTCCCAAGCAACCAGCCAATGATGATTGCCGGCAGTTGAAGCCCTACTGTCCACCAGACGGATGACCAGATCACCGCTGCCACCGTCCTGGGATACTGGCTGAAGGAAAAGCCGAAATCACCGTGCAACACATTTTTTATATAAATGAAGAACTGCACCAGCATCGGTTTATTTGTACCGAACAACTCCGTATATTGCTGGTAGATCGCCTGGACGCCGGTGGAGTTGGTCATGCCCTGGGCCATCCTGGCTACAATGGCCGCCACCGGATCTCCAGGCATCAGGCGAGGCAGGATGAAATTCAACAGGAAGGCGGCAATAAATGTGATAACGAACCAACCCAACTTGTTGAAAAAATACTTTCGATATCCTTTCATTGCGCACCTCTATAAAAATGGAATAAGCATTTTCCACGTTTGGCGGCAGTCACCTGCTTGGACCACGATACGGGTCTGTAGCCAAAGTGATTTGCATCGATGAATGCAGTGTGACTGCCGCCTCGATTTTACAATAACAGCCATGCCCCGCAAATGGAACATGGCTGTTCGTACTGCATTACAGATTACTTAACAAGCTGCAGGTTGTAGAGGCCTGCGATGCTCCAGCCGTCGGTCAGATCCAGCGGCGGAACGGGCGGGTTGGTGCCATCATCCTGGTGGGGATAGTTGGTCCAGACACTCTCGTTCACGGTGTGGAAGGACTGCGGGCGGTACATCAGGGTGAAGGACGGGATGTCGGTCAGGTACATCTTGACCAACTGTGTGTAATCTTCCTTCAACTTGGCGGGATCGGTTTCCTGCGGGATCGCGTTGATGAGCTTATCAGCCTCAGGATTGGAGTACTGGCCCCAGTTGCCGTTCCAGTTATTCGCCGTGCCGACGAACTCAGAGCTCATCAGGTGGCGGATGCGGGACCACGGCTGGGTCGGGCCGGCACCATCGGACCACATCATGAAGATGTCATAGCCTGCGGGAAGCGGCTTGTCGGAAGCGGTGACGACGGTCTGATACACGGACCACTCAGGATAGTTGGTGGTGATGTCGATGCCAATTGCCTTGCCAGCAGCAGCCACAACTTCGATCGCGGCTTGCCAGTCGGACCAGCCGTTCGGGCAGGTGGCAACATAGCTCAGCTTCTTGCCATTGTATTCACGCCAGCCATCGCCGTCGGTATCCTTGATACCAGCGTCGTCGAGCAGCTTCTTGGCGCCTTCGACATCATTGCCAGCCCACTGCAGATCCTTGACAGCTTCGTGATCGTACATAGCCTGCTCACCGGCGGTCGGGTTCATCAGAGAGCGCGGAACCTGATCGAAAGTAGCGGATTGGTTGGTCATCGCGTTGGCGATGATGGTGGGATAGTCTACTGCAATGGCAATGGCCTTGCGGACAGCGAGCTGATCAAGACCGGGCGACTTCAGGTTGTAGAAGGCGGTCGGGAGGCTGGCGCCAATGCCATAGGGAGCCTCGGGCAGGTAGGTCGAGATAGGAAGACCATCCTTGAGCCACAGATCCTGAACGTTGGAGTTGAACTGCTGTGATACATCCACTTCACCAGCCTGGAGGGCGGTGGTGCCGGCGGCATTGTCTTTGTAGATTACATGCGCAAGGTACTTCGGAGCGGGAAGCTTGCCCCACATGGAGGCATCCTGGCCCCAGTAGTTATCGTCACGGACGTAAACAACCTTCGTATCGTCAGCAAAGAACTTGTGGTAAGGACCGGAGTAAACAACATCTTCGGCAGGATCAGCCATGAGTTTGGTGGCATCGTTACCGGAGCGCTCTTCCAGTTTTTGAGTCCAGGCCTTCTGGATCACATAGTTGCTGCTCAGGTATTGAGCAACGATCAGCGGATTGACTGCCTTGCCGTTGGCATCGAGCTTGGCCTTGACCAGGACGGTCTGAGGATCGACGGCTGTGATGCTCTCGATGTAATCTTTATTCGAAGAGCCGACATTGGTGTTGTACTTGAGATTGGTGTCCCAGGTATAAGCAACATCATCTGCGGTCACAGGGGTGCCATCACTCCACTTGGCAGCGGGTTTGAGCTTGAAGGTGATCTCGGTGTGAGCATCGTTCCAGGTAAAGGGACCATCGGCGAGCAGAGGATAATCCTTGCCGTCGAGCATGTTATACAGGTACGGTGTCTCGAACATGATCACGCGGGCGTTGTCCTGCTGGCCAACTGCCATGGCGTTGTTGTTGCTGCTGGAGTAGGGATTCCAACCAACAACCGGGCCCCACTGCTGTCCATTGAAGTACAGGGTCTCATTGCGGGGTAGAGTATTCGAGTCAGCAGGTGCTTGTGTAGCTGCTTCTGTGGGAGCCTCAGTAGCTGCCTGCGTGGGAGCCTCAGTGGCAACAGGAGCTTCAGTCTTGGCGGGGGCTTCAGTAGCCGGGGCGGCTGTCGGGGCGGCGCCGCCGCATGCCGTGAGGATCATCGATGCGACGATCAGCGCGGACATGACGAGCAAAAGTTTCTTCATGGTGGATTTCTCCTCAAACTAGAATTTTAGAAGGATCAATGTACAAAGGACAGGGTTAAGTATTCGGAAAGGGCGTCACCTCCTTTACATTTAGTTGTATGCTCACGATTCGCATCCACAAGAACGACGATAGATGACCTCGGTAGGCAGAACGGTCACATCATTGGAAACATGATTCTCCAATAGCTCAAACAACCGTTCGGTCGCGATCTGACCGACACGCTCGGTCGGTGCCCGCACTGTGGTAAGTGGCGGGTTAAGAAAGGGGGCAAACCCCAGGTCATCAAATCCGATCACAGCGACATCCTCCGGCACCCGAAGTCCATGTTCGTGCAGGGCCTTCAGGGCACCGATTGCCGCGTCATCATCACCCGTAAATACAGCATCGAACGCGACCCGCTCTTCTCTGTCTATAAACTCGTTCAGGACCGAGTAAGCAACGCCGCGTTCGAAATCGCCATTCAATATTAAATTTTCGTCCAGGGGAATTCCATTTTCCTGGAGAGCAGTCCGATATCCCGCCTCGCGCCGGACCGAATCTTCTTGATCGATCGGACCTCGAAGAAACAAAACTCGCCGTCTTCCATGGACGTTAATAAGATGATCGACTAAAAGCCTTGTAACCTCAGTATTTTCTACGGTAACACTTGGAATGGGGGCCTGCGGGGGCGGCAGCCGGTGAACCAGAACCACCGGAAACCCGCTGTCGTGCATTGTTTCCAGATCCTCATCTGCCAAACCGTCCGAAAAAACCAGTAATCCATCTGTGTTGTGTGGACCAATTGGGGGACTCATCTGTTTGCGACCGTTGGCATGGTAGGTTGCGATGATCAAGTTATAACCTTTTTCGCGGACGACAGCTTCGACACCGTTCAACAGGGGTACAAAAAAATCGTTATGCAGATTATTGAGCAGGAGACCTACCACCCGGGTCTTTCTGGTGGCTAAATGGCGGGCGGCTGCAAGGGGCACATACCGGAGCTCAGCCATGACCTTGTCTAGTCGTTCCCCCACTTTGGGTGACACGGGAGCGTTTTTATTAATATAACGGCTCACAGTGGCGGCGGAGACGCCTGCCTGTCGAGCCACATCGTGGATAGTAACGGAAGATGAACGTCGCGTCATTGTGTTTGATAATGCAACCGCTTACAGAAACCGCTTACATTTTCCCACAGCTTTGCAAGATTATCAAGTTACTATTGTCATAAAAAATCACCCGCAGGGCAAAAAAGGAAGTGACATGGGCAGGCTTGACAAACAGCCAAGAGGGCGCCTAACGATATGTTTATACCTTTGTAGTAATTGAGGTTCCCATTCAGCCATTCTTATGGAATGGAAGAGAAATCATGCTCTCTGTTTTATAAAACCCGGTTCTGAAATACAGGTCGGAAATTGCTTCCGGGTAAAATTGCGTCATGAGATCCCATGATAAAAGTCACTTTGAGGAAAATTTTCCTCCCAAAGTAATGGAAATGGGATTAACCTTGAAAAATTGAATAGCGGAGCAGCCAGAATTTTCCATAGCATGAAATAGAGAGGAGAGTTCTGAGGAACAGAAACCAAAAAGGAATGGAGCATATGCACAACATCCAAAACATCATCGATCAAATGACCCTGGAGGAAAAAGCGGCGCTCTGTACAGGCGCAAGTCCGTGGACGTCAACACCGATCGAGCGTCTGGATGTGCCGGAGCTGATCATGTCGGATGGTCCGCACGGTGTCCGGCGCGTACCGGATGTTAATGCCATTGCGATCGAAAGCCTGCCTGCGACCTGCTTCCCCACCGCATCCTGTCTCGCCTCCACCTGGGATGTAGACCTCCTTCGCAAAATGGGTGAAGCCCTGGCCGAGGAATGCATCGCATTAAATGTGGATGTTCTGCTCGGACCCGGCGCGAACATGAAGCGCTCGCCTTTGGGCGGCCGGAATTTTGAATATTTTTCCGAGGATCCCTACCTCGCCGGGGAAATGGCGGCCAGCCTGATCAACGGCATTCAGAGCCGGGGTGTGGGCACTTCTCTCAAGCATTATGCCGCCAACAACCAGGAATATCAGCGCTTCAGCATCAGCGCCGAGGTGGATGAGCGCACGCTGCGTGAGATCTATCTGCCGGCATTCGAGAAGGCTGTCAAAGAAGCAAAACCCTGGACGGTGATGTGCTCTTACAACAAGGTAAATGGCACGTTTGCCTCCGAACACTATCACCTCCTGACCGAAATCCTGAAGGATGAATGGGGCTTTGAAGGCCTGGTCGTATCGGATTGGGGCGCGGTGCGCGATCGCGTGGCCGCCCTCAAAGGAGGGCTCGATCTGGAAATGCCGGGTCCCCAGGATCGCCACGTCAGGGCAGTCGTGGAGGCGGTTCAGGCCGGGGAGCTGGATGAAGCTGTATTGAATGAAGCGGTTCGCCGCATCCTGAACATTGTCTTCAAGGCCCGGGAGACGCCCAAAAACGGATCGTTCAATGCCGACGCGCACCATGAGCTGGCCCATAAGATCGCATCCGAGGGCATGGTACTGCTCAAGAACAACGGATTGCTGCCTCTTAAGGGACAGCAGCACATCGCCGTGATCGGGCGCGCAGCCGAGAACGCCCACTTCCAGGGCGGCGGCAGCTCGCACATCCACCCAACCAGGGTGGCCGTCCCGTTCAAGGAGTTGCAGGCACAGGCCGGGAATGCCGAGCTGACCTATGCCGAAGGCTATCCGACCGATAATTCCTTCTGCCAGGATATGATCGACCAGGCTGTCACCCTCGCCAGCTCCGCAGACGTAGCAGTGCTCTACATCGCATTGCCGACCTTCAAAGAATCCGAGGGCTACGATCGCAAAGACCTGGATCTGACCGCGCAGCAGGTGGCGCTCATCAAGGCCGTCGCCAGCGTCCAGCCCAGGACCGTTGTTGTTCTCAATAATGGTTCGCCGTTGGCCATGAGCGAATGGATCGATGGCGTGGCTGCAGTTCTGGAGGGCTGGATGATGGGCCAGGCAGGCGGCATGGCAATCGCAGATGTGCTGTTTGGCCGGGTCAACCCGAGTGGCAAGCTGGCAGAGACCTTCCCGCTCAAACTTTCGGACACACCCGCCCACATCAACTGGCCGGGCGGCGCCGGCGCAGTGCACTATGGCGAAGGTCTCTTCATCGGCTACCGCTATTA
>JBLMZU010000496.1:0-10013 GCA_050258995.1 Bacteroidota bacterium | reverse complement strand
AGACAACCCGCCATTGGGTGGTCGTGGAGGACATCATCCCGGTCGGGAACAGCGGCTGGGTGCGGATCTACAATCCATTCTTTAACCGGGAGGAGGTCTATCCGTATAACCTGTTCATTCAGTCCCATGGACAGTTTCCGCTGGGCCTGTGGGTGACGCCATAAGAAGGTTGGTAGGAACTAACCAGCAGCCCCGCGAAAACGCCTGGGGCAGCTGGTTTTAGTTTCGCCTTTCGATAGCACTTTGCCGCGAATGCCACGGGGCCGCACACGTGTATCCTATATGGATCGCGCCTTTGCGCGCTTTGTATCCCGGATGGTGATCAAGCTCCCTTATGGATGGGCCTGGAGAGCGGGGGGACGAATCGGCAGCTGCAGATAAAATGTGCTGCCGGGGAACGTCCTTTCATCGTGGCCCGGGCTTACCACCCAGACCTTGCCTCCATGTGCCCGGGCAACCCCGCGTACCAGGGCCAGGCCAAGGCCCGGGCCGCCACCCTTATACGTGGTTTTCCCTGTGGAGTGCAGCGCCACCTCACCGACCTGATAGAACTTTTCAAAGATAAGCTCCTGATGTTCCGGGTCCAGGCCAATGCCGGTATCCTGGATGGCAATCTCCACGCCGGGGATTTCGTCATCGATCCGGCAGACGCGGGTGCGGATGGCGATCCTGCCGCCGTCGGGCGTATATTTGATGGCATTCACGATCAGGTGATAGAGGGCCTTCTGGACCAGCGCCAGGTCGCCATGGATATCAGGGGTGTCTGGCTGGCTCTCGATCGAGATCTCGATCCGCCTGCCCTGGGCCGCCCCGGCAAAGCCGTTTACCACGTCCCGGATGACCAGCCGGATGGGCAGTGGCAGGGCCCCGATATTGAGCATCTCGATATCGATCCGGGTGACATCCAGCATCATGTTGACCACTTCCTGGATGCGGCCGGAGCCGCTCATAATGCGGTGGATCACATCGCCCATCGCGGCATTGGACTGGACCTCCGGGAAGGAGCGCAGCATGTCAATGTACCCGTTCAGGACGGTGAGCGGGGTCCGGAGCTCGTGGGCGGCGACCTGGATGAATTCAAGTTTGTTGCGGTCAAGCTGCCGCAGCAGATTGTTGGTTCTCTGCAGCTCTGCGATGGCCATGTGATCGTTTTCCCTCAACCTGTCCAGGGTCACGCGGATGATGTCGATGGCCATGCGCGGGCTCCGGCTGAGGATCGCTTCGAAGTCCTTTTTATCCATTTCCAGGACGGTGCATTCCGTCAGCGCCCGGACGTTGGCGGCGCGCGGCGCATTCTGGATCAACCCCATTTCGCCGACCAGGTCACCCCGGCCGCCCATGCGCAGGACCCGCTGGCCCTCCCCGTTTGGCAGCTTCTTCGAGATCACAACATTGCCATCGGCGACGATGTAGCAGGAGTTTTCGTATTCTCCCTCGTGGCATAGCACATGACCGGGCGGATAGGTGCAGAACTGAGTGTGCTCTGCCATTTCCATCAGCTCGTTTTCATCGAGACCCTTGAATGCCAGCTTTAAGAGGGCGATCTTTTCCAGGGTGAGTTGGTTTTCCATTGTTAACAAGTATACGCAAAACAGCGGCTTTAACTAAAACAAGAAAATTGCAGGAACTGGTCCCGGTCATCGCAGCATTCGCCAAAATCGGATATGATCGAATACAGCAAGAATTCAATACACCCTCCAAAGGAGATCTATCAGGCGATGCCATCCAGGAAAAACATTGTAATCACCGGCTCCTCACGCGGCATTGGATACGGCCTGGCTGAGGCCTTTCTACAGCTTGGCTGTTCGGTAACGATCAGCGGCCGGGGTGCGGACTCGACCGCGACTTCTGTGGGCCGGCTGGCAGAGACGTACGATCCCGGGCGGCTACTGGGCCTTGCCTGCGATGTGACGGACGCGGAACAGGTCCAGTCACTGTGGGAAGCAGCCGCGGCGCAGTTCGGCCGTATCGATATTTGGGTGAACAATGCCGGTTCTGCCGGGGAAATGGGCATGGTGTGGGAAAGGCCCGCAGGCGAGGTCAGGTCGATCCTGAACACCAATGTCGTGGGTACGATCCTGGGGAGCCAGACGGCGATGCAGGGAATGCTCTCCCAGGGTGGTGGCGCGATCTATAACATGGAGGGCATGGGCAGCGATGGCCGCAAACATGCCGGTCTGACGCTGTATGGGACCACCAAGTATGCCGTCCATTACTTTACCGAAAGCCTGGCCATGGAGGCTAGGGAAACCGGCATCCTCATCGGCAGCCTGCGCCCTGGCATGGTCGCCACCGATATGATCCGGGACCGCTACAAGGACCGCCCTGAAGACTGGCAACGCGCCAAGCGGATCTTTAACATCATCGCTGCGCCGGTGAGCAGCGTCACTCCCTGGCTTGCCCGCGAAATGCTGGCGAATCAAAAGAACGGCGTCACCCTGTCCTATTCCTCCACGTGGAAAATGTTCTGGAAGTTTCTCCGGAGTCCATTCGTAAAGGGAAACGCTTTCGATTGATCCAGCAAAGGAGAGACATGATCCATTTCAACATTCCTGGAATTGGTGACTATCAGCTCGCACACCTGGTCATGGACGTCAACGGCACACTGGCCGTGGATGGTCAATTGATCGAAGGGGTAGCAGAGAAAATTGTTCTGCTTCGCAGTTCATTGACCATCCACCTGCTCACGGCCGATACGCATGGGAAACAGGCAACGATCGACCGCCAGCTGGACCTCGTCGCGATCCGCATCTCTCCGGGGCATGAGGCGCAGCAGAAAGCGGATTACATCCGTGGGCTGGGGGCGGACCAAGTGGCAGCCATCGGACAGGGCGCAAACGATGCACAGATGCTGGAGGCTGCCCGGTTGGGGATCTGCGTCATGTCCATGGAGGGTGTTGCCAGGGAGACTCTCCTGTCTTCCGACCTGGTTGCCCCCTCCATTCTTTCCGCCCTGGAACTGCTCGAAAGGCCGGCCCGGATCGTCGCGAGTTTGAGACGCTAGGCGTTAAGGAATTGCAGACAATCTCTGACAGCAAAAATGGGTAAGGGTAGAAACTTTATGTTCAGGCTGATCGTCCCCATCCTCATCCAGATCACCATCTTCGGGATTTACTTTTATATTGACGCCCGGCAAACTACCGCCCCCGATTGGGCCAGTGTCGTGCGCTTTGGCATGAATCCACTGTCATTGTTCTATTTCGCTTTCTCGGTATTTCCCATCTGGTGGAGCTACCGGGCCCTGTACCAATTCTATGACCAGCGATTCTGGGCTGCTGCCATGCTGCAGGGATTTGTCATACAGTTCACGTATGTGCTGGCCAGCTACCTGGGCTCCAGGCAGGCGCCAACCGCCCGGGAAGGTGTCGCCATCGGTCTCGTTTTCCTCAGTGTTCTCGTCGCTGGGAAGCGCTAAGAATGCCGGGATTCTTGAAAACCATCCTCACAGTTGAACAAGCTGGAATACAATAGGAATATATGAAAAGCTGGTATTCGGTCAGTTTGGGCGATGGGATGATGGCGGGCACCCCGGCAACGGAGCTCGAGGAGTTCTTCCTGCAAAAGTTTACGGCGGCCGGAGCACCGCCCGATATGGCCGTCTTCACACGTCCCGAGTCGGAGAACCGCCTCTACTGTGAAGTGATCGCCTACTTTTCACCGGCGGCCCACGAGGTGGCCGAGGCGTTTGATGCGAAGCCCTGTAATAAGCCGGTCAGGGCAGGCCTGGGGTTGCTCGCCGGAGACCCTGGATGCTGGTCCCTGCTTTTCCCGGATTGAGCTAAATTCATTTTGAAGATCATCTTCGATACAAAAGGAGAACGGACATGAGCAGCAGCGGAAAAAAAGATCGAGGCAACAAGGAAGAACGCAAAAAGGCGAAACTGAATCCGAAGGAAAAGAAAAAGCAGAAGAACGAGAAAAAGCACAACAAATTCATGCCGGGTTGAACTGTCCGGGTTTCGTACAGCTGACGGAAACAGTGACATGTGCATAAGAGCTGGAAGGAGGGGCAGGTATTTCCATTGGCACGGTTGAGGGGATCGTGCTGCGTTTTGCTTCGCCGTGACAGCCAATCCTTTCGACCTGGTTCCGGAGAGCCCTACTATGTTTTATCTTGCCATTGCCGACCATCTCCATCTTCGCACCCTGCACCCGGATGACGCTGGCGTGCTCTTCCGCCTTATTGAGCTAAACCGGGCGCGCCTCCAGCCGTGGATCCATCCCAGCTCCCTGCCGAAAACGGCCGAAGCCACCCGGGACTTCACGATCGAATGTTTTCTGAATTCCCTGAACCCGATGGAGGCAGCCGCGAAATACCCGCAATACGTCCAGGAGCTGGAGGAGTACTTTCCCCTTCCGGATCCACCCATGGAAATGGGGATCTGGTGGAATGGCAGCTTGGCGGGCGAGCTCATGCTCAGCCGCCTGCAGGAAAGCTACATCGCCGCGGAATTCGGCTACTGGATCGCAGAGGAGGCGGAAGGGCGGGGACTGGTCACACGCTGTGTCAGTGCGTTGATGGATTACGCGATCGGGGAAATGGGCGTCGAACGATTCGTGATCGGATGTGCCGTCGACAACCTTCGCAGTCGCGCCATTCCCGAGCGCCTGGGCTATCGCCTTCAGGCAACTGTGCCGGACGGCGAAGTGGTGGGTGATTTTGTCTATGACCGGGTGATCTATGGGATCCGGTCCACCGCCTGGCGTGAGCGAAAAAAAGTGCTCCTTTCCACCTGACCCGACCGAAAACCGGGTTGCGGATCGCTTTTACATCCTATATACTCGAGTGAACTCTGGAACATGGAGAATCATATGCCGGATTTGAAGTTGCCACTTGCCATGGCTGAGCTTAGACCGATGCTGAGGGAAATCATAGGCCTGGGATTGCAGCGGGCGCCTTATTTTTCTGTTTCGCTTTCCTCCAGACGAGGGCTGACCATTCGTGTGGATAACCGGGAAGAGCGCGTGGTCGAGCCGCCTGCCGCGGCCGGGACGGTGCTTTCCGCCTACGATGGGACGTCCAACTTTGAACGGGCAGTCGGTGGCTTTAATCCGGAGGCTGTAACGAGCGCTGCACGTGACTTTGCGGCCTCCCTCTCCCTGCAGAAAAACACGCCTCCCGAGGCTCCCGAGCGCAGAGGTGATTTTGCCACACCTGTACAGATCGATCCGCTGGAGATGTCCACCCAGGAAAAGCTGGATCGCTGCCGGGAGCTCAACCGGCGCACCAGAAACCTGGATCCGCGCATTGTCAATGTGCAGGTGATGTATCGGGAGCTGAACGAGCACACAGTCTTTGCAGATGCCGGTGCAGACCTGGCACAGCGCGTCCAGCGCGTCAATATGTTCCTGGTTGTGATCGTTGCGGGCGAGAATGGGGATGTCCGGTACGACCTGAAGTCAAAATCGGGTGCTGCCGGCTGGGAGGTGTTGGAGTGGAGCGATGAAGATATTCAACGCCTGGTGGATCATGCCGTGGCTTTACTGACGGCCGAGCGGATCGAACCGGGGGAATATCGCATCATCTCCGCGCCCGGGGTCAGCGGGACCATCTGTCACGAGTCCTTCGGCCACGGCGTCGAGACGGACATGTTCCTCAAGGAACGTGCCCGGGCCGCTTATTTCATCGACAGAGTTGTGGCGTCGCCCTTGGTCAGCATCATGGATGATCCCAGCCAGGCTGGGAGTTACGGTTCCTACTTCTTCGACGATGAAGGCTATCCATCCACGCCGACCCAGATCGTGGAGGGCGGTATCTTCCGGCGCGGTATCACCGATCGTTATTCCGCCATGGCTCTTGATCTTCCCCGCTCGGCGAACGGGCGCCGGCAGGATTACAGTCGCAAGGTATATGCCCGCATGAGCAATACTTACTTCGGCGCAGGAACAACCAGCCTCGAGGACATGGTCGCCCAGGTCGATCATGGTATCTATCTCGATAAATGGTCCTCCGGCATGGAGGATCCACTGGGCTGGGGGATCCAGGTCACCTGTCATTATGGCCATGAGATCAAAGGCGGCAGGATCACGGACCGGGTTTATGCTCCTATCGGGATCAGTGGATATGTACCGGATGTGCTGCAGAGTATTACCGCCGTGGGTGACCAGGTTGTCATGGAGGCAGGCACATGCGGCAAGGGACATAAGGAGACGGTCCCCGTTTCAGCGGGTGGCCCTCATTTGCTTATGACAGCGAGGCTGGGCTGATGTTAAATCAAATTGTTGAAGCGCTCAAGAAGCGCAGTGATCTCAACAGGTGGACCGTACGCCATCTCCAATCCCGGGACGCACAGGTATATGCAGTCGCCGGGGGAATCGAGTCACAGCGATCGGTGGATGGGGAGAGGTATCTCATCGAGGTTCTTCGCGATACCACCCTGCCGGATGGATCGCCCGCAGTCGGCAATGGAGACGCCGCCCTTCTTCCGGGAGAGGACATCGACCACGCGATCGACCAGGCGGCTCTGGTGGCAGGACTGGTGGCCAATCAGGTCTACGATCTTCCCGGGACCGCCGAATTCCCGGATGTGCCCCTTTGCGACGTTGCATTACGAGAGGATGCACCCGGGAAAATGCTGGAGGTTATGGAACGGATCAGGTCTGCTGCAGCGAAACATCCCGAGGTCCGTCTGACAGCCGCCGAATGTTTTGGCGGGCTGCAGCAGACACATCTGGTTAACAGCCGTGGGATCGATGTCGAGCAGGAATCGACCCAGGTTGATATTGAGTTTGTACTGCTTGGCCGCCTGGGAGAGGAAGAGTCGGAAACCTTCAATGCGGTATCCCGTCGCCAGTTGGCAGACCTGGATATCGAGACGGCAATTCAGGATCGGGTGCAATTTACGCTTGATTCGCTCAATGCCAAGGCACCGGCCTCCTGGCAGGGTCCTGTTGTTCTGCGCAATGATGCTTTGGCTGTCTTCCTGGCCGGCGATAATCTGAATGGAAGCGTGATCCAGACCCTGGCATCGGCAGCTTCGAAATATGCCAAAATCAGTCCCTGGGAAGTTGGGAAATCGGTATTTCATGGCGAGGTCCGGGGCGACCCTCTGACAGTCTGGGCCAATCGAATGCTTCCCTTTGGGACGGGCTCAAACCGCTTTGACGCGGAGGGCCTGCCTGCCCGGCGCGTGGAGCTGATCCGGGCGAACGAGCTCGCCACCTTTGCTGCCAGTCAGCGCTATGCCGAGTATCTCAAAATTCCGGCGACCGGGTCTTTTGGGAATATCGAGCTGCCTCCGGGTAGGACACCGTCTTCTGCGCTGCTGGCGGAGCCCCATATCGAGATCGTACAGTTCTCCTGGTTCAACCCCGATACCATCACAGGCGACTTCGCCACCGAAATCCGCTTTGGCTACCTCGTTCAAAATGGAGTTCGCAAACCGTTCAAAGGCGGACAGCTCGTAGGCAATTACATGGATGCGCTGGCGGATGTTCGCTGGAGCGCGGAGACCGGCTTTTTTGGCGGATACCAGGGTCCGCATACGGCCCGGTTCAATCATCTGAAGATCGCCGGGCTGGAAGAATAGCGTTTCCTGAACAAGCCCGGTCCACGCTCGCGGAGGAATTCCGGTCTCGGTGTCGAATTTTTTGCTCTCCAAACTCATGGATGCCTGTCGCCAGGGCGGCTGCCCTGTCTGCCGGATGGAACAGCAGAGCGTTGAACGCTTCCTGGAGAACCAGTTCTACGAAAACGTCAACTCTCCCAGGTGGCGGGACCGTCTGCGTGGCAGCCTTGGATTCTGTCACGAGCATGCCTGGCTGGCCGTGGACCGCCGGCTCGGCGATGCGCTCGGCTTTTCCATCATTTACCGTGATCTTCTGAATACCATCTTGAAGCGTCTCGACGAGAAAAACGGCCCACAGCCTGCTTCCCCATCATGGACAGACCGACTCCGCAAGCCACCCGAACAGACGCGGGCCTTGATGGAGCGGTTCCTCTATGCCATCACACCTGCCAGGGCCTGCCCGGTCTGTGAGCACCGGGATGAGAAAGCCAGGGAGATTCTGTCGGTGCTGGTGACCGGGCTGGAAGGACAGGATGTGGTGGATGCCCTGCGATCCTCAGACGGGTTGTGCCTGCCGCACCTGCAGCAATCCCTTGAGAGGGCAAAGGATGCAGCCTCCATCGAGAAGCTGCTTCTGTTACAGCGTGGGAAAATGGAGGGGCTCATCGCCGAGTTGGACGAATTCATCCGTAAAAACGATTACCAGGTGCAGGAAAGTTTCGGCCGGGAGGGTGATGCCTGGCTGCGGGCCATTGCCCTGGTTGTGGGAGCCAGGAAGGGAAGGTAGCGAAACAAATTGTTGGTCCGGCGTTATCAGGCAGGGGTGATAAAATATCTCCATAACGTCGCATCATTTACATCGCTTTTTCTTCGGAAGTGAGACTGCATATCCGGGCCAAAAGTTGCGTAATGCATGAGACAGGCGAAAAAAAGGAGCATACAACATGATGAAAGAGGATGATATACGGGAGGCGATCGACAACCTGTCTGGCGACATCATCGATCTGGAGAGCAATCCCCGAACCTGGCTCTCCTGGATGGTTTATTTGCTGGCCCGTCTCGAGGAGAAATCGACCATCAGCCCATCGGACAAGGAGGCATTTTTTGAGATGCTTTCCGCCCTCGAGGATGAGATCCGAAACCGGATGAGGACGGGGGGCTGGAATTAGCCTGCCCGGCTAAATCGTGACGAAATTAATATATCCCGGGCGGTAGGAGGGATTAAAATATAAGCATGAACGCAGGATCAGATTATCTACTCATTGTAGAGGATGATCCCGATATCCTGAAACTGCTACAAACAACACTGACCTTCAAGGGCTATCGTGTGATCACAGCTCGAAACGGACGGGAAGGGCTGGATGTGATCCAGACCGGACGCCCGGCGATCGTCATAGCCGATATCATGATGCCAAAATTGGATGGCTTCGGGCTTGTCCACCGAATGCGCCTCAACCCTGAGACGTGCGATATCCCGGTCGTTTTTATCACGGCTACCTATGTTGCGCCTGAGGATAAGGAGTTTGCCCTGGAAATCGGGGCGACCCGTTTCCTTCAAAAACCCGTTGACCTGGATGCATTCCTGAAAACGGTCTCAGATCTGCTGGAGGAGGGCCTGCCGGTGGCGATCGAGCCCATGCGGGAGCAAAGCTTTTACGAGGGGTACCGGTCGCGCCTGCAGATCAAGCTCGATCAAAAGAACAAACAGATCGCCCGCGATGAGCATTTATTGAAGGCGCTCGCGGAGAATGATAATGAGGACCTGCTGACTTCCCTGCGGCACGCGATCCATGAACGGGAGGAGATCAAGCTCCTTCTCGACCAGGTCCAGGAACAAATCGAAAAATTCGATAAACCCGCTCCTTGATTTTGGAGAGGAAGATAAATATGCAGCCAGCAGATCAGAATCTGCTGGCTGTTTTGCTCCCTGAGGTCTGAATACAAATGGCATTGCCCCCCGCCCAATGCCAAGACCTTGATCCTTCTTAACTCGACGACCGTGATTCTTTGCCGGGTTGACTCCAAAACTGGTGTGGCCCGGCGATGCGATCAATGCCGCAGGTCATCCTGCGGGATTTTTATATTATGCTCAATGCGTAGGCCGCGATCCCGAACGCTATGGCGACGTTGAAGGATCTCTTCTCGCCAAGCATCGGGATGTACAGGATCTGATCGCACACATCCAAAAGCTCCGGATCCACGCCGGTAACCTCGTTGCCGACAATGAGGATGGAACTTTGGGACAGGCTGGTAACCTGGTTAAGCTCGACGGCCCGTTCGTTCTCTTCCAGTGCGTAAATGCCATGGCCTGTTTTTCTCAAGCCTTTTGCCAGTTTGACTGCATCCTTGTGATACGACCAGGGGACCGTGTTTTCCGCGCCAAGTGAGGTCTTGATCACTGCCTCATGATCGGGCGTTGGGGTGATTCCACACAGATAGACGTGGGAGAAATCAAATCCATCTGCACTGCGCAGGATCGATCCGACATTCCACGCCGAGCGGATG
>JBLMZU010000495.1:0-6133 GCA_050258995.1 Bacteroidota bacterium | reverse complement strand
CCCGCCCAGCTCAGGGTAGAGATCGCCGGCGAGCATGTCCCAGGCCTCGTAGCGCGCATGGCTGTAGGCCCGGGCGCGGGCCGCCTGTTGCGGGTCGTCATCTTCGGAGACCGCGTTGAAGAGCGGGTCGACGAGCACAAACCGCGTACCAGGCGCCACCTCCCACATGGCTTCCATGCTCTCGATCGTTGCCCGGACAAGCTGGGTCTTCAGCTCATTGCCGCGTCCCCTGGTAAACGGATTGATATTTCCAACTTCCCCTCCCTGAAAGGCCAGGAAGGAAATCTCGTTGATCGGGGTCACAAAGGCAACAGAGCCTGTTTCACTTCTGAGCACACGCATAAACTCGCGGGCGAATGCGGCAAAGCGCTTGGGAAAGGCCGGGCTGAACAGATCGAGGCCGTCTGGATATCCAAAATGAAGAAGATCCCAGATGACCTGCATCCCCATTTCCTCGGCGGCGCGGATCCGCTCCAAAGCAGAGCCGAAATCATACTGTCCCGGCAGCCTTTCGATCCGGTGCCAGCGGATTCCTTCGCGAACGGTATGGATGCCATGCTTTTGCAGGCGCGCGTAATCCTCCACCGCATAACGGTCATGCTGCGTGGCTGCCAGCAGGTCGAGGCGCCTGCCATGCCGGGCATAATGCGTTGCACACTCAAAGCCCCCAATGATAAAGCTATTAAAAAGGTTCATTTCTCCAGACATTGCACGTCCTCCAAGGGATTTAACGTGCAGTGCATTTTTCTATTACAGGAAGACATTTGAAATCGAAGATACCTTGCCAGCTTTGCCCGGGCTTACAAACCTGCCTCAGGATTCGCGGCCTTGTTTCCCAAACTCATCATGGGCTGCCCCCCAAAAGGACTCAGGCGGCGGCTCGTTCCGTTTAAGGGCACGCTGGATCGAGTGTTGGTGCCCGGTTTCCGCGGGATAGAAGTAGATTGGCTTCCCCATGGCTCGCGCTGCGATCAGCTCGTCCCGTGTGATCTCCCCACCGCCGATGGCGACTAGCACATCGCTGCAGGCCACCATGGCCTGGGAGGTGGGCGAGAGCTGGTCCGAATTCGGCAGCTTTCCACCCCACTGCGTATCGGTGACAAAACATACATAATCGGCGGCATCGCTGATACTTTCCAGCCGTTTTGCGGCCCGGTTCGAAACGATCCCGGTCGTGGTGAAGCCCATCGCTTTGGCCAGTGGATACACAGCACCGATGCCGCTGGCTGTTGCGCCGATATTGACCAGGACCGCGTCCGGCGGAATCCTGGAAAGCCCCTTCCGGGCAATGGCCAGCATGGCTTCTTCGTTTTCATAATCACCTGAGGAGTAACCAAAAAACGTGAGCACCTTTTTATGGAAACTCCTGAAAAAAGCCTGCGTCTCGGCCGGAGACATGTTCATTCCGACAATTTTATTTTTGTTGATCATTCCTGTTTCTTTATCTCTAAAGCAGTAGGGAGTGGATGCCTGTCCTTCGGACGACGAGCCGGGATGTGTTCTTCAGGGATAGATTTGCTTTGCATCCCGGGGAAGGGTCTTTACGTATTTCATGTGGGCACTGACCCGCCAGTCGTCATCGTGCGGGTATGCAAAGCCATACCGGTCAGCCATGGGAACGGCGATACTCCTGAATAGCTGGCCCATGCTGAACAGAGCCTCCCAGGTGGCCTCATAGCTGGCATCCGTGTACGTCTGGAGAAGCAGATCCCACAGCTCGGGCGCAAGATATTTCTTGAAATATTTTCCCATCTTGCCGGGGCTCACCTGGAAGCCCGTTTGGATGCCGATATGCCATGTTAGCATCTTCATCAGCTGCTCGCGCATGTACACGTCGAGCATATGCCTGGCGTAGAGGATCTCCTGCCGCCATAATCCCTTGGCGGCATACGGAGAGACCCACCAGAATTCATTGCAGCAATCGGCAAATTGCTTGGCAGTCGGCGGTGTGGGCAGATAATCCTTTTCACTGGGCGGGGGAAACGATCCGACGAGCCCATCCTTGTCGAGCAGCAGGATGCTCAGGCTGTCGTTCCGGACCTCATCGACCTGCGAGAGCGGATAGATTCCCAGGTCGATCCGGTTGCCATCTGCAAACTGCATGAGATAAACGAAGTATCCTTTGTTCTCAGCCGGAGGGTCCTGCATGTCCTCTGGCATTTGCAGGATCATGAGCTCGCCAAAGCGCTGGATCCACTCCAAATTCTTGATGTAGGGATCGACGTCCGTCACAAGGTAGACGATGTCAAAATCCTGGAACGCGTCACGCGGAGCGTTGGGGTTGGCCCGCGACCCGTTCATGATCACAGCCCGGATGCGATCGTCGCATCTGGCGGTTTTGAGGATCAGGTCAAGCATTTGCTGTTCGGTGCGCATGGGTTTCCTTTTCTGTTTCTTCCGGGGCGAACGGAAATTTGTGGGTCTAAACGGTGTGGCTGCGATAGAGGGCTGTCCGTACCCTGGACGGCAGTGGATATTTTGCCTGGGGATTGGCCCAGGTGATGACTGGCGTATCGGCCTGCAAGGTGGTTTCACGCACGAGTACTTCACTCAACCGCTGGTAGTAACGAAAGAATTCAGCCCGGTCCCGGAACCGGTAGCGCTGCCAAAACTCTGTATCACTTCGTTCTGCCCGCTGTTGAATGCGCAACATCAATGCATGCAGGTCGCTTTGGTTGAGATGGAGGCTGTCAACACCCACAATAAGGACATTACTACTTTGGGGAAGTAATTGTCCCAATTTACTACAGATCGTATCGGCCAGAGGCTCGATGCCTGCTGCAGTGGTGAAAGGCAGGTCCGGCAGAAGCACGGATCTGAGCCGCGTAATTTCGACCATAAATGTAAGGCTGGTGGTAAAGCTCACCGCGTAATCAGGGCAGCGCGCCTGTCCACATTGCGGCTCATATGTCAGGCGAAAGGGTTGTTCCTGAAGGAGCAGGTAGGCCGTTTCCAATTCCAGTCGCAGGTCCTGCAGAGTTTCCGGATCCTGGGTCGTGCGCAGCTTCTTTCTGATCTTGTCCCGAAAGGTATTGACGAAGTCAGTGAAACGGCGCGACGATGCAAGCCAGGTTTCCATCGCAGGAGCAAGCCGATGTGGTTGTCCATCGAAAAGATAGGCAATCAGCTCATCAATCAGCATGATCTCTCTCACACGTGCGCATTGGGACGAATTTTCCTGCCGCCACTGATTGGCATGAATGCTTTTTGCAGCCTGCAAGGCGGTTTCTTCGATTCTTTTGGCACGGGCCTCAGGCTTCCTCCACAAATTCGGAAAAGTGGTCGACGATCGGACCCTGGGAGTCGTCACTCCATTGAAGGCGAATTTGGGACGGCCGGTCATTTGTTTCTGTAAAGAGTGTCAGCCCATCCTCATATGGCAGGAAATTCCTTCCCACATGACGCCAGCGCTCGCCCGCGGGATGCAGCATGCCGTCGTAATCCTGAAAGGCTGTAATGACCGTATAGGTTTGCCCAGGGATAAGCTCCACAGCTGTGAATTTCCGCTTGGCGTTGGGCAAGGTTTCCTCTTCAGGCCGAAGTATAGCATGCAAAAAACCGCCCCCTGTACCATATTTGGCCGTACAGGGAGCGGTTCAAACGGCGCCTCGTAAGATTAAGGGACAACTTCAAGCGACCGGGTCACACACGTGCCGCTCTGGCCGGGACTCGAGCACAGGGTGATCGTGGCCTGCACCGGATGCCCGGCCGGGTCATAGGTGAAGGGAGCCGAGCTGACGATGCGGTTGGACCCCGGGCTCAGGCTGTCCTTGGAGTAGGACTCCGAGCAGCCGTTGTTGTCAGTAAAGCTGTCCGAGTAAAAGGTCTGGCTGATATTCGTGACCGTATCGCGCACAGTGAATGCCAAAGAGGTGAATCCCATGCCGCCGGTATTATCCAGTTTGACATCGATCCACCAGCCGGTGCAGACATCCAGCCCCTGGTAGATGGGCGTGAAGTCGGGTACCGGGGTGGGGGTGGGCGGCGGCGTGAAGATCGGCAGCGCAGCGACATTCCCGGTTACGGTCGCATATTCACCCCACAGCCAGCAGTAGGCCGTGTTATTGTTCACATTGCGGATGTACCAGTAGTCCCCGGCTGGATTGCGGCCATAGACCTCAGACACCTGCCCGACCAGCAAATATCCCACACGGTCGTAGGCCTTGCCGGGTCCCACGCGACAGTTCGTATCTACAGAAACCCAGATCTGTGGGATGACCGGTGTGGGAGTGTAAAGGATCATGGGCGGCAGGGTGGCGCTGGGAACGAATGTCGGCGGCGGGGGAAGGAACGGAGAGGTGGCGGTCGAGGATGGCAGGATGATCGGCGCCATGGTTGGAACCTGGGCCTGCGCCGTCTGCGTCAGGGCAGTGCTGATCATCTGTGCCAGCTGGGTCTCGGCCAGATCCGGATTTGGGTTGGGCATGGTCGTGTAAATATACGCACCGATTCCGGCACATGAAAAAAGCGCGAGCAGCAGAATGCCTACCGATAAAATAATGATAATGGTGTCTTTGGACATGTTGACCTCCTCTTGGTCGGTAATGTAAGGATGTCCGAGAAGCAAGAATATCCCCCGCATTTTCTAGACGTCTAAACCATCAGGATGGTTCCAGTTTCCAGATCAGGTAGCCTTTTGCCAGCCATTTGCGCTGGGCGGCGACCGCAATGCCTCGCGCAGCCATCCGCTCGGCTGTGGCAATGAACCACTGCCTTGCCCCATAGGTTCTCATGGCAGATGTTTCGGCAGCCGCGGATTTCCAGTTCTCAAAGAAGTCGAAGATCGACTCGCCCCGGACCACATGATGGATCAGGTTCTTTGGGAGGATGGTCTGGAATTCCTCCACGTCGAAACCGAGACGGAAGTTTGTGCTGAAAACGAGGGCTTCATGCTGCCAATGCCGGAGATCCAGGAGCTCGCTCCTGGACTCCATCGTCCGCCTCACCAGATTGGCACTCCAGATGCTTCCAAAGGGATTCGACGTCCCTTCGATCATTAATCCACCCGGCAGAACATATTCTGCCAGGCGCTCATAGGCGGGTGCAAAATCCTTCTCCTCATACTGGCGCAGCACATTGAAAGCGCGGATCAGGCGGACGTGTTCGCCCTGTTTCAGCGGCAGGTTGAACCCGCCCAGCCGGAAGAATGTTTTTTCATCTGCAAATGGGAGGGCCGCTTCGACGCGCTCCTTGTCGATTTCCACGCCCAGGATCTTCAGGTCCGGGTTCAGGCGCCTGAAACGGGAGGCGCTTTCGAGGGTGGTTCGCGCGTCAAATCCATAGCCGAGATCCACGAACATTGCATCGGCGAACAGGCCATCGGTCCGCGACAGAAGCCACGGCTCATAGAGCAGGATGAAGTTGTCGACGCGCCGCAGACGGTTCGAGGCGGTCTTGCCGCGGGTGGGCTGTCCCTCCGGTTTTTTGGAAGCGCGTGGATGTGGCATGGAGGTATTTTATCCGCCAATTTACACACGGTATATATTGTTACAAGGAGGACCAAGCCCCGGTTGGGCGCCGTCGGGGAGCAATCTCCTCACCAAGGAAGCGTGCTCGATTACTTTGTTGCTTCCTTTGGTCGCTCCTCGCAACGACATATTGCCTGCTTAAATCAAAAGGGCGGCCTCACCATTGGTGGGTCGCCCTTTGTTTATAGGATCGATTAGTCGTCAGCCGCTGTGGGGTCGTGGATCTCCGGCCAGGAGGTCGATGTTTCGCCGACATCGGTGTTGCCATCGTTGTTGAAACGTCCCTGGGTAAAGCCGGTCCCGGCAGGAATCAGCTTGCCGATGATGACGTTCTCCTTCAGGCCGAAGAGTGGATCGGTTGTGGAGCCGATCGCTGCACCGGCCAGCACCTTGATGGTGTGCTGGAAGGAGGAGGCCGAGAGGAAAGAGTCCGTGCTCAGCGAAGCCTTGGTGACACCCAGCAGCACCTCCGAGAACTTGGCGGGCTGCTTGCCTTCGGCCAAGAGCTGCTCGTTGATCTTGCGCAGCTCGAGGCGGTCGACCGGGTCGCCGGGCAGGAACTTGGTATCGCCCGGGCGGGTGACCTGCACCTTGCTCATCATCTTGCGGATGATGACTTCGAAGTGCTTGTCGTGGATGTTCTGGCCCTGCGAGCGGTACACCTT
>JBLMZU010000494.1:0-5809 GCA_050258995.1 Bacteroidota bacterium | reverse complement strand
ACAGATGAGACGCACATGGTTCACTTCGAGCCTCTGCAGAGCTCCGAGGACCGGCGAGCCTTCACATACCAGCCTGACCCCATCCGTATAAAAGCAGATCGCGGAGGGGATGTGTCTGCCTTGCAGGAGCAGTTCAAAGTACTTTCCGATCAGGGTCAGTCGAAGAGGTTCATCGGCTTGGCCCATGCCGAAGCCGGGGACCAAAATCACTGTTCCCTGCATCGTTACTCCGTGCTCGCATTGTTATAGTCATCCAGAAGCTGTCGGGCCTCTGATGCCTGCTCTTTGGGGACAAAGATCTGGACAGTGCCAAGTCCATCGATCGTGAGACCCATCGTCTGCCCGACCGATTCCTGGAAGAGCTCCACGTCGATGCCCTGTGCTTCCAGGTAGCTTTTGAGGAACTCAGCTTCCAGGCGTCCCTGTACTTCGGTGAGGATTTCATATTTCAGGTCGTCCATTTAAAGCCTCCATGTGATGATGAATAAAATGGTCCACAGCACGCTGACGATCAGCTGGCGGGTGCCAATACGGACCGGCTTCCACTTGACCGCGGGGTGAAAGATGCCCCACATCGTCTCGCTCCATTGTACCAAGTATGGGACGAAGAGAAGGCGCGGCAATAGCGAGAACAGACCCAGTCCCAGGGCCAGCACAACATTGAAGGTGGTGTATGCAAATGCGCGCAGACCCGCTTTCCAAAGTTCGTTGCGCGGCGGGGCTTCCTTCCAATCCCGCTGTTCCAGCCGCAGATAGGCGTAGACGATGCTCGCCGCGCTCTGCAGCCAGGTCAGCAACCACAGCCACCAGCCCATGGGATCGTAATGACCGATCCCAACCCAGTAGGCCGCCGGGGCTGACAGGGCCAGCACGCCCGTGGCGATAATCTCCACGTTGACCTGCCTCCGCTCCTCGCGCCGGCTCACGAGCCACAGGTGCCATGCAAATACGGGCAGACCCGGTACAGCCAGGAAGAGCACGTACCCAGCACCGGCCCGTAAGAGACCGATCAGGCTCAAAAAGAGAATGCCCCCATAGACACCGATCCAAAACCGGGCAGCGGGAAGATCCGTTGCGGGACGACGCCGCGCATGGACCTTGACCAGCATTGTCACCGGCTGCCGGATCAGGAACGCCGCCAGCGCGGCGATTACCAGGTAAAGGGAGGCAAGACTGAATGTTTCGCCTGCAAACAGGCCAATCAGCAATGGGCTGAAAATAAAAACCCAGGAGCCGTGATCCTGCGGAAGGTAGATTTGTTTTCTAAAGAAAGTCTTCCACATGCTTGTGATTATATTCTCAAATGGAGATGTTAAGTTGACAGTCAGCGCCTCCCCGTCAGCAGTGCAGGTACTGATGGACCGTTCTGTCGTTCAGGCGAAGCCCATCCCAGGCAAGAGAGTTTGCAGCGCTGCTGCAACAAATATTCCCTGGCCTTCGAAAAAACATTGACTCAGCATGTCATCATATTTCATTGGTAAAATCGGTGCCAATCAAACATTGGAGTGAACCAGTATGGCAAACAAAAAGAGATTGGAAGCGCGGGAGAAAGCCCAGCAGAAAAAGAATACGGAAAGGACGATCCTGTACGCAGGCATAGCGGTCGCCGTGCTGGTCGTCATTGGGATCGCCTGGGTACTCTGGCCGGGACGCACACCCGAGCAGGCAGCAGCGCCAACGGATGTGAGTGCAAATGCAGGTGCGGCAAACGCTTCTTCAACGGGAAAGCAGTATGCTGCCTATCCCCCGATGACGATCGATCCGGGCAAGAAATATTTTGCCACCTTCAAGATGGCCAAAGGCGGGGAATTCGTCGTCCAGCTTCTGCCGGATAAGGCGCCCAAGGCGGTCAACAACTTTGTATTCCTGGCGAAGGACGGTTATTACAACGGCACCACCTTCCATCGCGTGTTGAAGGACTTCATGGCCCAGGGCGGCGACCCAACCGGCACCGGCATGGGCGGCCCCGGCTATGAGTTCCAGAACGAAGACAGCGACCTGAAATTTGACAAGGAAGGCGTGGTTGCCATGGCAAACGCCGGTCGCGACACCAACGGCAGCCAGTTCTTCATCACATTTGGCCCCCAGGCTTATTTGAACGGCGGTTACACCATCTTTGGCCAGGTCGTCAAGGGCATGGACGTGGTCAAGAATATTACCCTGCGCGACCCGGACACCAATCCCACATACCCCGGTGACGCGATCGAGTCGGTCACGATTACGGAACAATAGTCCTTCCTGGCATTGCCCCGCCTGCTTCACCTGCAATTGCGCCATGTGCAGCTGTCGGCGGGGTTGTGAGAAGCGCAGAGAGCGACGAACCAATCTCATCAGGTGTACGCATATTCCTGATCACAAAAGAGATTGCTTCGTCAGGCAAAAGACGCACTCATCGCAATGAAGGAAAAAGAAGGAATAAAAAAAGTCCTCCTGCAGGGGAGGACTTTTACTTTTCTCCATACGAGGGCAATAAATTCCTCTTTCAGGTGCTGATTAATTGTGCAAAGCTTCCTGTATGCGGTGGAACGACTAGATACATTGCTATCACAAAATTGTTACATACTGTACAATCCTGTGTGATGTCACATAAACATGTTCACGCTGTCACAGCGAGTGTTGTATAATTTGTGATACTTAGTGAGGAGTAACGATGGCGCTTTATCAACAGGATGCAGTTTCGGTGAACATCGGCGAGCGGCTGCGTGAGCTGCGGGAAGCGCGCAATATTTCGATGCGTACTCTGGCCGACCGGAGTGGCCTTTCTGCCAATGCCTTATCCATGATCGAGCGCGGCAAGGCCTCTCCTTCGGTCAGTACACTCTATAAGCTGGCAGATGCGATGGGAATTTCCATCACCACTTTTTTCGCCTCAGACAGCGATCGAAAGCAGGTTGTTTTCCTGAAAGCCGATGCACGTCCACACGTCTCGTTCAGCCGCGGTGTATTCGAAGGTCTGGGTGGGGAGCAGTTCATCGGTCGGGTGGAGCCTTTCATACTCACGCTGGAGAACAGTGCCAATAGTGGACCGCGCACCATGACTCACACCGGGCATGAATTGGTATTTTGTCTGCGCGGCAGGCTGGAATACCAGGTGGAGCGCCAGGTCTATCAACTGGAGCCGGGGGATAGTCTTTTGTTTGCAGCGCATTTGAAACATAAATGGAAGAATCCCGGACGAAATGTAACCACCGCGATCGTGATCATTTCGGGATTTGAAGAAGGGGAGCATCCCCATGCGATGCACTGGAAAAAAGGTGAATAATCGAAAAGCGACCCGCATAGGCCGCTTTTTTCTCCTGGAAGTGGTTTTATAAAGCGATTCAAATTCGCCTCTTTCTCGTTAATGAGCAAAGAGGCGAACGATGACAGAATCATCTGATAAACCCCCGCAAAAAAGAACAAATAATCCCCCGGAACAAAAGTTAGGCGACACACCGGTCCCGCCCTGGGAAATGCCAACGCCCGAGGAAAAGCAGGAGGCGAAACCTGTCCGGCAGGCCTTGAAAAAGGCAGTCTCCAAGATCGACTCCCAGGAAAAAGCGGATGATGTGATCGAAAAGCTGGAAACCTCAGCCGCAGGCCGGACTGCCGCCGATGTGCAGAAAACCCAGCCTCCGGTTCAGACGCCGGCCAAGGCAGCCGAAAAAGTACAATCCGCCGCCAGGTCCGGCTCCGACACGGAACGGGCTAGGAAGGTCATCGAGACGACGGCCAAAGTTCTGACTGCAGCAGACAAGCGTCCGAAGGAAGCAGTCTCTGAAGCAGTCCAGGAGGCGATCAATCCTGAGCAGCAGGGTGCAGCCCCAACCGTGACGAATGAGCGGGAGCGCGAATATCTGCAGAAGGCGGTTCTCAAGCGACTCAAGCCGCTGGACGCGCTGGATGCCGAGATTTTTCTTGCGATCAATCATCTGCCTCACACGCGCCTCCTGAACGGGTTTTTCTACAGCCTGACACTTGCTTTTCAAGCTGTTGCGCCCTGGTATGGGGAAATGGGCCTCGCGATCCTGCGCCATGGAAAGCACAGCCGGAGAATCGTGCGGGAAAATGTAGTGCCACTTTTGATCACCAGCACGCTGGTCGAGCTTATGATCAAACCTTACTTCAAGCGGCGGCGTCCTTTTATTTCCATCATTCAGGCAATTGTGATCGGCAAAAAGCCGGGGAGCTGGTCATTCCCATCCGGACACGCAGCGGGGGCATTTGCCGGCGCCTGGCTGCTCAACCAGCGATCCCCTAAATGGAGCCTGCCGCGCTATATTACCGCCGGGCTGGTTGCCTTTTCGCGGATCTATTTGGGCGATCATTATCCCGGGGATGTTCTTTCAGGTTCTTTGTCAGGACTGTTGTTTGCCATGCTCTTCCGAGGGCTGGCCAGACGGCTTTGGAAATAACAAAAGTAACAAATCGGCGTCACAGCACGTCATAGAGATACAAATTCATAGAGAAGAGTAGCTTGAATGTACAAAGGTAATCGTCTACATCTGTTGAAAAAGCTTTTCCTGTTTTCCTTTTTTGAAAGATTGATCCAGATGATCTGGTACTTTTTCTGGATCATACTGCTGGTCAGGCAAAGAACAAGATTGGCCCCCCAGGTGGTGCGGAAATAAGAATCCCCGAAAAAAGAAAAGAGCGGCTCGCAGGAGCCGCTCGCTTGTTTCCTCATCAGTGCCACCCAGCTTAGGCGTACATGCCCCAATCCAAAGCGGACGGGTCTTCCATCATCGAAAAGTCCCACATCTCCATTCCCATTTCGATGGTCACAGGCATGTTCAACCCTTCCACTGCCTTGGCTTTGGTCATTTCGACCATGGCGGGACCGTACGGGCAGAATGGGGTGGTGAGAATCATCTTCAAGCGGGCAATGTCGTTCTCGATGATAATATCGCGGATCAACCCCAGCTGAATGATGTTCATCCCGATCTCCGGATCCACGACCTCTGCAAGCTTTTCGCGAGCCAGTTTCACCTTGTCAGGATTGGTTTGATGGATGGTCCACTGGATTTCGTTTACATTCTCTTCAGTCATTTTACCTCAACGCTTTTTGACTCCTCTAAGGTCAAAAAAATTAGATTTTAGCCGCAACCGGCTGAACAACGTAAGTGCAGTGCGCGCCGCCATCCAGGATGCACTGAACCTTATTGGCAGGCAGAGCCAGCATCTTGGAGATCAAGGTCTGATCGACCGTGCATACTTCCGGGTGGGCGACACCGATCTGGTAATACGGGCAGGAAATCTCGTGGATCTCGTAATCGCTGCCTTTTTTCTCCCATTCGACGGTAAAGCCTTCCTGGGCGAGCAGTTCCTTCACAAATTCGAGCCGTTCCTCCATGCTCATACCCTGGATCTGGCTCGCATATTCATTGGCCAGATCCTCCGCGATCTGGTTGAACAGCTTGCTGACCACGGGGGCCGGCATGGTCTCCTTCATCTGCGCCAATAGACGTGTGGTGAGGCGCAAATATTTCGTCGGGAACTTCTCCATCCCATCCTCGGTGAGCGAATACACCAGCCGCGGGCGTCCCACCCCGTGCCGCTCCTCATCTGCCGCGACGAGCCCTTCCATCTGCAGATTGGTCAGGTGGTGCCGGACCGAGATGGGATTGATGCCCACCGCATCGGCCAGTTCATTTATGGTGATCTTTGGCCGGCGGAGCAGGGTCTGGAGAATTTTGTCTTTCGTGCTTTTCATGGGCTGGAGTATACACACCTGATTATGGTTTGTCAATATACTAGATAAATATCATAAAAATCTCCCCTCAACCCAAGGGAGAGTTCCTAGTAATTGCTTTGCGGATGGGCAGGTGGT
>JBLMZU010000493.1:0-2514 GCA_050258995.1 Bacteroidota bacterium | reverse complement strand
GCGGGCAGGCAGCGTTGACATACACCATCGAAAACTATCCAGGATTTCCCGAAGGCGTGGGAGGCGCACAACTGGGTGAATTGTTCCAGAAACAGGCGGAGCATTTCGGGGCAGTGACCGAGTTTGCCTCGGCCAATTCGGTGGATCTCTCCAGGCGGCCGTTCAAGATCGAGACCGACAACGGCGATTACCTGGCTGACGTATTGATCGTGGGCACAGGTGCCAGCCCCAATCATCTTGAAATCCCAGGTGAGGTGGAGCTGACCGGTCGCGGCGTTTCCTATTGCGCCACCTGTGACGGCTGGTTCTTCAAGGACAAGAAAGTAGTGGTGGTGGGCGGCGGCGATAGCGCCCTCGAAGAGGCGCTCTTCATCACGCGCTATGCCTCGATGGTTACGATCATCCACCGCCGCGAGGAGTTCCGCGCCGGGGCGATCCTGCAGAACCGTGCCAAGGAACACCCCAGGATCAGCTTCATTTTGAATACCGTCGTCACCGAGGTGCTGGGAACGGACAAGCTGGAGGCCATCCGGCTGAAGAACGTCAGGACTGGTGAAGAGACGATCCACGAGACCGACGGCCTGTTCATCTTCATCGGCCATACGCCCAACACCGAAATGTTCAAAGGCCAGCTCGATATGAGTGACCTGGGCTACATCAAGATCAATGAGCGGATGGAGACCAGCGTCCCGGGCGTTTTTGCTGCCGGGGAGGCAGCCGATCCGCATTTCCGGCAGGTGGTCACTTCGGCCGGGATGGGCGCGGCGGCAGCCATCCAGGCGACCCGCTTCCTTGAAGCGGAGGAAAGCCCAACGGGAGCCACAACGAGTACGTAAAGCTTAAATTGGAAGGACTTCCCTGAGGAAGTCCTTCTTTCTTTTTGTTCAGCCAGCTCTTTGTCAGGGTCCCATAGGGGGATAATGCGCACTGCCGGCCAACCGGGCTTTGGAGGCCTGATTTTTTGAGAATTTCATAAAAAAGTGACAAAAAGTACTGTTATCCCAGCCCCCTTTCGGATAAAATTTTGGCTATATCGCTGACTGCATAACTGGATAGGGCATCAAAAGTTGGTTTATGCGGTACTGCGTACATCTCTGGAGGAGTCATGAACAAAATTTCCATCATTGGCGCCGGTATGACAGGTGCCACCACCGCACACTGGCTTGCCGAGCGTGAACTTGCGAACCTGGTCCTTGTGGATGTTGTGGAGGGAATGCCGCAGGGTAAATCGCTTGACATGCTGCAGGCCATGCCGATCATCGGCAAGGATGTCAGCATCGTGGGGGCGAACGATTACGCAGCCACCGCAGGCTCGGACATCATCATCATCACGGCCGGCCTGCCGCGCAAGCCAGGCATGAGTCGTGATGATTTGTTAACGGTCAATGCTGAGATCGTGGGCAAAGCTGCCATGGGAACGCTCGAGCATTCACCGGATGCAATCTTCATTGTGCTCACCAATCCGCTCGACACGATGGCCTACCTGACCTTGAAGAAGACCGGGCTGCCGCGCGAACGCGTCATCGGCCAGGCGGGGATCCTGGATTCGGCCCGCATGCGTGCCTTCGTCTCGATGGAGACCGGCGTGAGCGTGGAAAATATCAATTGCTACGTGCTGGGTGGGCACGGCGACGAAATGGTGCCGCTCACGCGCCATTCCAATATCGCGGGGATCCCGCTGCGCGATTATCTGCCGGCCGACAAGCTGGACGCGATCGTGGCCCGGACTCGCAAGGGTGGCGGCGAGATCGTCAACCTGCTCAAGACCGGCTCGGCCTATTATGCTCCTTCTGCGGCTTGCGCCCAAATGGCGGAAGCCATCCTCAAGAACAAGCATTTGATCGTCCCCTGCGCGGCCTATATGCAGGGCGAGTATGGTCTGAACGATATGTTCTTTGGCGTTCCGGTCATGTTGGGGCGCAGCGGCCTGGAAAAGATCGTCGAGTACCAGTTCGATGAGGCGGAGAAGGCCAACTTCGATAAATCGGCTGCCTCCGTGAAGGAAACGCATGAGGCGTTAAAGAAGCTGGTGGCGTTATAACATGTCATTGCGAGGTCGTTTGCCCGAAGCATGCTCCCGGTAGCTGATGCAACCACCACGGAATAAGAAATTCCATACATTGGGAGATTGCTGCGCCCTCCGGGCTCGCAACGACATCAATAAAAAAAGGAGTCGATCATGATCCTGCACGAAAAACTGTCTGCTCAATTGCCTGGATGGCGTGAACGAATCAAGTCGCTTGCCAAGGAGCACGGCGAAGTGAAAGTGGACGAGGTGACCGTGGGACAGGTCATCGGCGGTATGCGCGATATCAAGTCGCTGCTCACCGATGTCTCCTTTGTGGACCCGGCCCATGGGATCCTTTTCCGGGGCATGAACATCCCGGAGGTGCTGAAGAAGCTGCCCAAGGCGCGCGGCGGCAAGCTGCCCCTGGTCGGCGGCCTGTACTACCTGCTGCTGATCGGTGAAGTGCCGACCAAGGAACAGGCCATGGAAGTGGAAGCCGAATGGGC
>JBLMZU010000492.1:0-9146 GCA_050258995.1 Bacteroidota bacterium | reverse complement strand
CCTCAATGGGCAGTTGCAGGATCTTCCCAACACCCGCATCGATCTCACTATCCACGGTTGTCACGAAGCGAGCCCCCTCCCCACTTCGCACGACCGTGCCTGCCGGGATGGATAGGGATTGCTGGGTGAGATTGTGAAACTCCACAATACCGCGGGCCTTAGATTGGGGTATCGCTCCCTCACCCGTAACATTGATCGTTTGCGTTCCTTCCACAATGACCCGTTTATCACGCGCCGGGATACTGCCCGTGATAAAAACCGATCTCACGGCAGGACTCGCGACAACAGGCAAGTCGAGCCTCTGGTTCTTTGAGATGGGTGTCAGTTTGACCTGTGCCTGCGGGATGAACAAAGCAACCAGGACCAGCACCGCAAGCACGCCTCCCAGGAACACCAGGATCCGGCTCACGGGATGGGATCGCCACGCTGCTTCCTTGACCTGTGACTGCTCCCGGAGATCGCGCAAATCCTTACGCGGCGGACGATGCGCTATCCGCCTGCGGCGACGTGGTTTGGGCCAGGCAACGCGCTGCGCCTCCCCCGTTGATTTGAAGACCGGGATGCGCAAGGCCTCCGCATCCAGGCGCACCCGCCGGATCCGGGAGACCAGTCCCAGCTGGGCGCCCAGGGTGGCTGCATGTCTCTGCAAGATCTTCAGGTCCACCTGCCTGAGCGTGACCTTTTCATACTTGGGCCATACAAGCAGGATGCGCGGTGTTTTCGCCCACAACATCCGGTCACGCACGGAGATGAGGTCATCGTGTGATTCGAGCGTGATGATCTGGGTCTTCATCGGATTGATTATACTGCCTGAAACCGGACGGATTCCCGGGCATTCCCCGTATGTGAACAAATACACAAAATTTACTCTTGCTCAGGAACCATTATAATCATTGACACCTCTGATAATTTCGATGCACACCGGGGTTCATTCAACCGGGCGGATGTCCGTTCGCTCGCCAATGATTTGATCCCGACCTTGCAATGACCGCTTATCATCCACTTTCCTGGAGGAACCCATGACTCAAACAGCCGACCTGATCATCACCAATGCACGGATCTTTACCAGCGACGAGGCGAACCCCCGGGCAGAGGCGGTCGCCGTAAAAGGGAATCGCATCATATACGTGGGAGACGATACAGGAGCCGGCGCCCTGCGCGGTGAAAAGACCTGCATGATCGATGGCCGGGGCCATACTCTTACGCCAGGCTTTATCGACACACACGTACATCTGCTCTGGGGTTCCATCTGGCTGGGCAATGCCCAATTGCAGGGCGTCCGCACCCTGGAGGATCTCAAAAGCATCCTGAGAGAATTTGCGTCACAGAACAAAACAGAGCCCTGGGTGATCGGGCGCGGCATCCGCTACAGCATCCTTTCCAGCCGCCAGGAGCTGGACGAAATCATTTCGGATCGTCCCGTATATATCGGGGCTTTCGATGGCCATACCGCCTGGGCCAATACGAAAGCCCTCGAGCTTGCAGGGATTCTGCACGATGATGGCCGCGAGATGATCAATGGAATCATCGTCCGTGATGAGAACGGCGTTGCCACCGGCGAGCTGCGGGAAGCCAATGCCATGAATGTCATCACGGACCTGGTACCGACGCCCGGTGCATATCGCAAGCGCGAGCTCCTCAAACTGGCCATCAGCCAGTTCAACAAGACCGGCATCACCAGCGTTCACAACATGAATGGCGACATGGAGGAACTGATGGTCTATGCCGCCCTGGAGGACGCAGGCGAAATGAACCTGCGGATCTATGTGCCGTATCACGTCAGGCCCGAAACCAGCGAGGAGATGCTGGGCGAAGCAGCGGAAATGGCCAAGGTAAAAATGGAATACGTCCGCGGCGGCGCAGTCAAGTTCTTCATGGATGGAGTCTGGGAGTCATATACCGCCTACAACGTTCACCCCTATGCCGACGAGCCCGCTACAAAAGTGGAGCCGATCTTCTCGCTGGAACATTTCACCCGCCTGGCAGCCGCCTGTGACCGTATGGGATTGCAGATCGCCGTCCACTGCTGCGGCGACGGCGCTGTGAGACAGGTGCTGGATGGTTACGAAGCAGTTCAAAAGCTCAACGGCAGGCGCGACAGTCGCCACCGTGTGGAGCATCTCGAAGTCTGCCAGCCGGAGGATATGCCCCGTTTCAAGGAGCTGGGTGTGATTGCCTCCATGCAGGCCAGTCATGCACCCTTCAGTCTCGAAGAAGACATGGTCTGGACCAGGCGTACCGGTCAGCAGCGCTGGCCCTATTCCTTTGCCTGGCGCTCGCTGAAGAATGCCGGGGCGGTCCTGTCCCTGGGCAGTGACTGGACCGTTGCCCCCTTCGATCCGCTGATCAACATCAACGTGGCACTTAATCGTAGGAAATACCAGGAGTCCAACCCCGACCAGCGCCTGACCCTGGAGGAATGCATCCTTGGTTATACCCGTGACGCGGCCTACACCGAATTTATGGAGAAGGAAAAGGGACAGATCAAGGAAGGCTATCTGGCCGATCTGGTCCTGTTCTCTCACGATTTATTCGAGGTCCCGGCAGAACAGATCACAACAGCCAGACCGGTATTGACGCTGATGGATGGCAGGATCGTTTATGAGGATGCTCCTGCCCTGCAGGAGGGGATTGAGGCGGCATCCGTGGAAGGCTGAATGGAACCTACAGACCTTTTGCATAATTCGATCGCAGGTCGGGCTTGTCGAAGATCCCGCCAGGCGGCGCGGTTTGACATTCCTGTGAGAGTCAAGGTAGGATCAGGGCTTTTGTAGCAGGCTTAATATTAAAGATACCGTCATTGCCCCACCGAAAACGGATGGGCAATGACGGTTCTCTTTTACCCGCTTAGTCCGTCAGCTGGCCTGCCCGGCGGATCAGTTCCATGAACTCAGCCATATCCTCATCCCGATCCAGGTATTCGCTCACACGCTGTGCTTCACGATATACAGAAGCAAGGGAGCTGCCTTCCGCCCAATAGCTTTTCTTGAGGATTTCAGCATACTCAGCGACGACGACTGCGCGTTGGAAATAAGGATCGGCATCCCGGAACTCAGTCGCGAGCTCGTTCGAATTAAAATCCTGCGACAGCTCGACCACCTGGCGGGTATCCGGATCCTGCCAGCGCATGGAGACGGTTGCAACCCGGCCATATGCCTCGGGATACAGCTTGATTTCATACAGGGCCGTCACCGAATGTCCCGCACCGATCTCACCGGCATCCACGTTATTGTTGCGAAAGTCTGCATCGGCGATGGCGCGGTTCTCGAAGCCGACCAGGCGGTAACGCTTGACGACTTCGGGGTTGAAATCCACCTGGACCTTGGCATCCATGGCAATGGTCTGCAGGGTGCCCGTGATCTGGTCGATAAAGAGGCGGCGGGCTTCGCGCAGGTCGTCCACGTAGGCGTAGAATCCGTCCCCTCGATCCGCAAGCTGTTCCATGAGGACGTCGTTGTAATTGTCCATGCCGAAGCCGACGGTGGTCAGGGTGACCCCCTCCTCCACGTAGTGCTGTACTTCCGAAAGGATCTCCTCCGGGCCGGTCTCGCCGACATTGGCAACACCGTCAGAACACAGGATCACACGGTTGATCCCATCCGGCTTATAGGCGGACATGGCCATTTTGTAGCCCAGGCGGATCCCGGCTTCCGCGTTGGTCACACCCTCGGGCTGCAGCCGGTAGATCGCATCCAAAATCGTTCCTTTTTCTGAGCCCGGCGTCGGTTCCAGAATGACATGCGCATCTGTCCCATAGACGACGATGCTGACCGTATCCCATGGACGCAGCTGCTCCACCAGCAATTCCAGCGAGCGCTTGACCAGGCCAAGGCGGTTATCCATGTCCATGGAACCGGAGACATCGATCACAAATGTGAGAGCCGCGTCCTTGCGCTCCTCGTCGGGGACCTGGAAGCCCTGGATGCCCACCCGCATCATCTGATAGCGCTCGGTCTCGGTGAAGGGCGAGGGCGCGCCATCGATATGGATCCCAAACGCCTGGTGGCGCGGCGGGTTGGGATATCCCTGCTCAAAGTAGTTGACGTATTCCTCCACCCGGACCGAGTCGCCGGGCGGCAGGTTTCCATCCTTCAGATAATTACGCATGATTGTATAGGACCCGGTATCCACATCCAGCGCGAACGTGGAAAGGTTATCGTCCTCGGTATCGATGGATGGATTGACCCCATAATTCTCAAAGAACATATCAGCACGACTGCGGCCGGAGGGCTGCGCGGCCGAATTCGGCTGGGCAAAGTTGGGGGATTGGGTGGGCAAAGGGGCTAGGCCAACGGAAGGCGCCTGCGCAGCTGGAGCTTCAGTCGCAGCGGCAGGTTCCCTCGCTACATCATTCTCACCTGGCGGGGATACGACGGGCGGTTGTGTGGCAGCGGGGGCAGCGCCGCAGGCAGCAGTAAAAATCAACAGGAATAGCATCCCCGTGAACAGGGCAGTTCGTTTCGTGAACATCTTCTTCTCCTTTTGGTTCATTCAGGTCAGATACGAAAAAGCGAACAACAGGATGGCGTTCCTTTTGTTCGCGGGTGATGATTTCAAGTCATAAGCCCTCCTTCGGTTTCGGAGAAATTCGTTTTGATTGCCTGTCTTATTGCATGGACGCTGCGCCAGATCAAATGTTCCCCAAACTGGCAAAAAGAAAGGGCAGTCACCGGACTGCCCTTGGAGAGTGATGCTTACGGCTGTTTAGCTGAGCGACAACAACACAACCACCGATCCGTTTATATCTGAAATGGTGACTGTCAAAAAGCTGCCATCCTTCTCATACATCTGGACGGCCACGGTGTCATTACCCGGCATCGTGAAGGATGATTTCCAACCCAGTTTCTCAAGCTCGGTTTTGTAGTAATCCTGGACCTGTTGGATCGATGCATCGACCTTAAAACTGTACGTGTTGGAATCCTTGAATTCCTGCCCGGCTGTCGCCTGGGGCATGACAGGAATTCCATTCCAATCCGACACCGGAGCGCCCTGAGGATTGAAGAAGCCTTGAATATCCGGCATACTCGTTCCAAGCGCCTCCAGGCTGGGAACCATCGAGGGCAGAGCTTCGAACGTCTCCACTGGAACATCAGTGGCGATCTGGGTCGCCAGGGATTGAAGAGTCTGGACAGGCATGGCCGTTCCAATGGCTTGAACTGTTTCAGCCAGATCCTTCGTCTGGTTAAAAGGCCGGGTGACCGTACTACAGGCCAGGATAAAGAGAATCAGGATCGACAGCGACAGGAATTTTGTAAGGCGGGTCATAAGGTTCTCCTTTTTAAAGAAAGCTGCTTGCATGGCTGGATGCGTTACCGGAATTGTAAACTACAATTTCGTCCCGGGAGAGATCACGAATGAAATAAACATTTGCTGCAATCATACTCCAGGCAATCCCTCCCCTGGTAGGGGTTTGGGGCTGTTCAAAATGGGTGGCAGCGCATAAAATGTGGGTCGGCAAAGCACACTATCATTTATTTGTTCCAGCAATCGCTTATCAACGTACAATTCCCCATCCAACGCAATTTATCGGTCCAGGAGTACTGCCCATTTAAAGGAGAAATGGCTTTGGCATCCCTGCCTTGGTATCACAAAACCACGATCTACCAGATCTACCCGCGTTCGTTCTACGACAGCAATGGAGATGGAATTGGCGACATTCCGGGGATCATCCAAAAGCTGGATTACATCCAGGAATTGGGCTTCGAAACGATCTGGACCTCACCCTTCTATGCCTCCCCGCAGGCTGACTTTGGCTATGATATCTCCGATTACAACGCCGTTGCATCTGAATACGGCACAATCGAGGATGTCTCCCGGTTGATCGAAGAAGTGCACCGGCGCCGGATGAGGATCGTCTTCGACATGGTCATGAACCATACCTCCATCGAGCATGCCTGGTTCGGGGAATCGCGGTCCTCCCGCGACAATCCGAAAGCGGACTGGTACATCTGGCGCGACAAGCCCAACAACTGGCAAAGCATGACCGGCGGCAGCGGCTGGCATTACGCCCGGGAACGGAAACAATATTACTGGGCCAGTTTTCTGCCATTCCAGCCGGACCTGAACTACCGCATCCCGGATGTCAAAGAGGCCATGTTCGATGTCGTTCGCTTCTGGCTGGCGCGGGGCGTGGATGGGTTCCGGCTGGATCTCTTCAATGTAATATTTAAGGATCATGAATTTCGTAATAATCCATTCTCGTTAAGCCTGATTCCGTCGGAGGACGAGCCGTCCAGTTTCTTCCAGTCTGCAAAATATACACTAAACCTGCCGGAGAGCTTTATCTTCGCCCGTGAGTTTAGAAGCGTATGTGATGAATTCGGTGAGAAGCTCTCCATTGGCGAGGTAAGCGGAGGCACCAAAACCATCCGAAATTTCCTGGGAGAGGAAAAAAATGATGGCCTGACGCTGGTATTTGATTTTTGGATGCTGGATTTCAAATTCACAGAAGCCTTCTTCCATGACCTGATCCAGGAAATGGAGCAGCAGTATCCGCATCCGTTCATGCCGGTCTATGTTTTCAGCAATCACGACAAACGCCGCAGCATCGATCGTCTCGGCAACGATCGCCGCAAGGCCAGACTGCTTCATACACTCCAGCTGACCGTGCGCGGCGTACCCTGCATGTACTATGGGGAGGAGATCGGGATGGCAAACAACACATTTCCAGTTAAGACGGCCCTCGATCCCATTCCTCACAAATTCAGATGGATACCGCGTTTTGTGTTCGACCTGCTCGGGCTCACGATCAACCGGGATGAGGTCCGCACTCCGATGCAGTGGAATGAGGACCGGAATGCCGGCTTTTCAACGGCAGTCCGCACCTGGCTCCCGGTTCACGAAAACCACACCGAAATCAACGTTGCGACCGAGGCCGCAGACGAGAATTCGCTGCTGACTTCGATCCGTTCGCTGATGAAAATCCGCGGCCGGGAACAGGCCCTGCAGGAAGGCTCCCTGACTCTCGTGGATCATCTTCCCAAAAACGTCCTGGGGTATACGAGAATTAAAGGGAACGAGAAGATCTTTGTTCTGCTCAACTTCGAAGATGCAGAAAAGGATTTTCACCTGGCTGGAACAGAATGCCTGGTCGATTTAAGAAGTGGGCGTCAATTGAGTGGTAACCGGATCCTGCTCGAGGGGTATGGCGCATTGATCCTGAAAGAACACTGTTAAAATCATTTGACTCCCCAACAACCCGAATTATTCTCAAAGGAAACTTCATGAAATTCAGCGATGGATACTGGATGATGCGCCCGGGGAATGAGCCTCATTATGCCGCGCAGGTGCATGAGGTAGAGATCGAAAAGGATGCGCTGACAGTACACGCGCCGACCGGTAAATTGCGCGGCCGCGGGGACACGATCAATCTGCCCACTCTGACCGTTCGCTTTTCATCTCCTCTGCAGGATGTCATCCGCGTGCAGATGGTCCATCACAAGGGAGGCAGGCCGCGGAAACCGGAATTTACAATTCATTCACCAGCCTCCCCGCAGATTACGATCACGGAGGGCGAACAGGCAGCCACGCTGACCAGCGGTGGATTGAGCGTTCGTGTTCATAAAGGTGAGGATTGGCTGGTGGAGTTCCTCGGCAACGGCCGGCTCCTCACCTCCAGTGGCTGGCGCAGCGCGGGCTTTGTGGATACAGCCCAGGGACGCTTCATCCACGAGGGACTGAACCTGGGCGTGGGCGAATATGTATACGGCCTCGGGGAGCGGTTTACCGCATTTGTCAGGAACGGGCAGGTGGTCGATCTCTGGAACCAGGATGGCGGCACCAGCAGTGAGCAGGCTTACAAGAATATTCCCTTTTACCTGACCAACCGAGGCTACGGGATCTTCATCAACCATCCCGAACAGGTCTCGCTCGAAGTGGCCTCGGAGAAGGTGGAGCGGGTGCAGTTCAGTGTCCCGGGAGAGGTGCTGGAGTATTTTGTCATCCATGGCCCCACGCCGAAGGAGATCCTTGACCGGTATACTGCCTTGACAGGACGGCCTGCCCTGCCCCCGGCCTGGTCGTTTGGGCTCTGGCTGTCCACCTCATTCACAACAGAGTATGACGAAAAGACCGTCACCGGTTTTATCGAAGGCATGGCAGCGCGGGACATTCCATTGCATGTCTTCCATTTCGATTGTTTCTGGATGAAGGAATTCAGCTGGACGGACCTGCAGTGGGATCCCCGCTTCTTCCCGGACCCGGAGGGGATGCTGCGCCGGCTGAAGGATCGCGGCCCGCACATCTGTGTCTGGATCAATCCATACATTGCCCAGCGGTCCCTTCTGTTCGATGAAGCCAGGAAAAATGGATACTTGCTCATGCAGGCCAATGGCGATGTCTGGCAGACCGACATGTGGCAGGCGGGCATGGGCATCCTCGATTTTACGAACCCGGACGCCTGTGCCTGGTTTGCGGAAAAGCTGCGTCGCCTGCTGCGAATGGGCGTGGACACCTTCAAGACCGACTTCGGCGAACGCATCCCCACGGACGTGATCTATCACGATGGCTCCGATCCACTCCGGATGCATAACTACTACACCTATCTTTACAACAGGACCGTCTTTGACCTGCTGCGCGAAGAGCGCGGTCAAAACGATGCCCTGGTCTTCGCCCGCTCGGCCACCGCCGGCGGACAGCAGTTCCCTGTCCACTGGGGCGGCGACTGCACCGCGACATTTGAATCGATGGCCGAAAGTTTGCGCGGCGGGCTGTCGCTGGGGCTGTCGGGCTTTGGTTTCTGGAGCCACGATATCGGCGGGTTCGAATGGCGCCAAGGTGTCACCAGTGCGGACGTTTACAAGCGCTGGACTGCCTTTGGGCTGCTCTCCTCCCACAGCCGCCTGCACGGCAGTTCCTCCTACCGGGTCCCCTGGAATTACGATGAAGAAGCAGTCCGGGTTCTCGCCAGGTTCACAAAACTCAAATGCAGCCTGATGCCCTATCTCTACCGGTCAGCCATCCAGGCCCACGAACATGGGATACCCTTGCTGCGCGCCATGCTGCTCGAATTCCCCGGCGACCCGGCCTGCGATACTCTCGACCGGCAGTACATGCTGGGCGACACCCTCCTGGTCGCACCGGTCTTCTGTCACGATGGATCTGTCAGCGATTATGTGACTGAAGGTACATGGACGAACCTGCTGACC
>JBLMZU010000491.1:0-7863 GCA_050258995.1 Bacteroidota bacterium | reverse complement strand
CCCGAGCCCGACGCACCGCAGGCCCAGTCCACCCGCGAGGTGGTGCCGATCACGATCAACGGCATCGCGGCCGGCCTGCGCAATACGGGCTAGGTTAACCGTCCTCAATACATAAAAACGACCCGAATGTTTTTAGCGGGTCGTTTTTATTTAAGGCGACTGCTTTTCAATTTTTGTCCAATGGTTTCAGGAACATTTCTCTTGGAGCATACGTTATGGAGGTAAAAGCCGGAACGCATAAATAAGGAGCTTTCCGGTAAGTTGTGGGTATGCTTGAAAAGGATCACCATGAAAACGAAAAAGGCATCATTCCTGGCCCTGGCATTCATTTTTCTGATGGGTGCCTGTTCACCCGCTGCAATCGCGAGCCCTGCCGCCCAAGCTTCTACTCCTTTGGAGTCTTCCGGCCTGGCTCCACGCCCGACCAAACCTGTGATAGTGGAAAACGTTGAAGTGGTCGTTGGCATCGGCTCACCCATCCCGGTGGAGATCGTGGTCGGTGGGACCTGGCCGAGCCTGTGCTCGCAGATCGCGGACGTCCAGAGCTCGATCAAGGATTTCAAGATCGATATTACCATCCTGGCAAGCATGGCCGACTCCTGCCCGCCCGATAACGTTGGACTTACCTTCCGTTTTGCGATCCCTCTGAATGTTGTGGAGCTGAGACACGGAACCTATACCATCACCGTCAATGGCGTGAGCACAAGCCTGGATCTCCCTGCCGACCTGTCAAAGGGCACAGGCGCCATCTTTGGCGCGGTCTGGCAGGATCAATGCACAAATAGCCCGGAGGGACAACCGGCGCCCGCCAGCCCGCCACAGGGTTGTGTCGATGAGATCTCTCCCGTCGGGCCCTATCACGCGAATGGCATTCTCGATCCCAATGAGCTGCCGATCGAGGGCGTCACGGTCCGGCTTTTCAGAGGCGACTGTGCCTCGGACAGCCTGGTCCAGGTCGCAGAGACCAAAACGGTCGCCAGTAACATATCCTATTCGTTCACAGACCTGCCCGCCGGGCCCTACTGCGTGTACATTGGTCAACAGGAGGATGTAAACCGCTCGATCCTCAGCTCGGGGATGTGGACCTATCCTACAGTGACTGCAAAGGACATCACGCAAACCGTGAATCTGGAGCCGGCCGAAGGTAGGTACAATGTGAACTTCGGCTGGGATGACAAGCTCAAATAAGAATCACATCGCTAAAAATTTTGTCAGGCGACCCGATGCCAACCATCGGGTCGCCTGACATTTAATCTCATAGGTGGTTTGTGTAATTTTTTGTCCAGTGCCATGGGGAACCTTTTTATACAGCTCTTCGTTTTTCGAACGCAAGGAAAAATGGGCTCGGATGCCACGCCATTCGAATCCATCTACATCCAATTTTAGCTGGAGAGATGCCATGAATACAAAACGACTATCCATTTTGCTGTTGATGATGATCCTGCTTCTCAATGCCTGTTCCCCGCTTGCCATCGTTCGCTCTTCAGGCGGGCAGCCCACGCCGGTCGAATCAACGGACCCGGTCCCATCCGGTTACCAGCCAATCGTCGTCGACGATGTGCAGGTGGAGGTAGGGGTTGGCTCGCCCCTCCCGGTCTTCGTGCATATAAATGGGAACCTGCCCGATCAATGCGCGCAGGTCGAGTACACCGAGATCCGGCAGGATGGAACCAACTTTATCATTAAGCTGGCTGCGACTCCCTATGCGGAAGATTGTGTCCGGGACACGCTGCCGTTCCGTCTGAGCATCCCACTGAGTGTGGTGGGGCTGCCGGGTGGCAGCTACTCGGCAACGGTCAATGGCAGACGTGCCGAGTTTAAGCTGGATACTGCTGCTTCGAACGCCTCCCTGCAGACGGCGGACATGTTCATCAATAAATCTGATATCAAGGTTGATTCGGTGAGCGTCGAACACGGGACCGGCTCACCGATCCCCGTGCATGCGATCGTCTCCGCCAACCTGCCGTCGACCTGTGCCCAGCTGGGTGAGGTGCGGTTTCACCGGGCAGAGAAGATCTTCTTCGTGCAGCTGCTTGCCTACATTCCCGCCCCGGCCGACTGCAATCCTGATACACTTCCCTTCCGCCTCGAGGTGCCTCTCAATATCGTCAACCTTCCTGAAGGGACGTATGAAGTGAATGTCAATGGAGCGACCACAACCTTTGAGCTGCCATTCCCGTCACCATAGACCGATTCACAGAATTCTGGATGGATCTAGAGGTGTGAAGAGGCTCATCCATCCCATGCCAAAACATATGGGAATGGATAACTCCTCAGGCCGGTATAGAACCTGATGAAGCCGGAACGAGTGAAGGAGTATGAAAATGAAGGAACAAGTTGCCTCCGCCTCGCGGGTGATCGACGCACCTGCGGAACGGATCTACGAAATCATTGCCCACTATCGCGATCAACACCCGCGTATCCTGCCCGGACAATATTTTCTTTCCCTGAACGTGGAGGAGGGAGGCTACGGTGCCGGCACCATTATTAACTTTTCGATGCGCATCCTCGGGCAGGCCCAGACCTTCCGCTCGCTGATCACGGAGCCCGCACCCGGCCGCCTGCTGGTCGAAACGGATATCCGTTCCCAAACCCCGACTTCCTTTGAAGTCATGTCCACAGGGGATGCCTCACGGGTGACCATCTCGACCGTTCTAAAAGGCCGCAGCTGGATCGAAGGCTTATTGGCGAAGCCCATGCTGCAAAAGATCTATCGCCAGGAGCTCGAGCTTCTTGGAGAGCTTGCCGTACATCCAATAAAAAGACCGCAGAACCTATAGAATTTGCGGTATCCGGTAAACGGAATTCAAAAAATAAAACAGAGACCGGCGATTGTTCATCGCCGGTCTCTGTTTGTCTACGCCTGTGGTCTGTACGCTGTGATCTTCGCGCTGTATACCGCTTTATACACTTCGTCCGGCGACACGGTTTGGAGCTCGATCGTATCCTTCAGATCGAGGAGGGCCGAGTCAACCGTCTCCCGGTCAAAATATACCGGAACGATCGTAATGTCTGTGAAGCCAGCAGACTTCATCATGCGGATGTAATCTTCCGCCTCGACGGCACCGGCAATGCAGCCGGCCCAGGCGCTCAGGCTTTTCTTGATCGCCTCCGGCAGCGGACCATCGGTGACGATATCCGACACGGCCAGCTTTCCGCCCGGCTTGAGCACGCGGAAGGCCTCGGCGAATACCTGGGACTTATCCGGGGAGAGGTTGATCACACAGTTGGAGATGATGACATCCACCGTGCCGGCTTCGACGGGAAGGTTTTCCAGGTAACCCTGGCGGAACTCTACGTTCTGCAGGTTCAGACGCTTTGCGCTGGATCGGGCGCGCTCGATCATTTCGGGCGTCATATCCACGCCGATCACCCGTCCGATCTCACCGACCTTCCGGGCGGCAAAGAAACAATCCAGGCCCGCGCCTGAGCCCAGGTCCAGGACGGTTTGACCGGGCTGCAGGGCGGCCAGGGTGATCGGGTCGCCGCAGCCGTAGCTGACAGCCGACTCGCCTTCCGGCAGTATGGTAAGCAGGTCTGCCGGGTAGAGATTGCTGTCGGTGCTGCAGCAGCTTGATCCGGCATCCGAGGGCCCGCAGCACGAAGCATTGCTTTTGATCCGCTCGGCATAGTGTTCGCGAACAGCGTCATGGATTTGATCGGGTGTTTGAGTCATCTTGTCTCCTTTTGTAATTATAGGACGAAAAAGTTGTAGGCATATCCCATCAGGATGGATCCTGCCCAGAGCGTGGCAATGACAATTGCGATCACACGCCAGCGGGCGATCGTCAGTGCGCCGCCGATCGCGCCGATGGAGGTCCCGGCGCCGGTGATGAGAAAGGCAAGCGCCGCTCCCTGGCTCATGCCGCTATCCAGCATGGCGCGCACCAGCGGCAGGGAGGCTTCGGTGTTAATATAGAAAGGCAGGCCGAGTGTCGCAGCGAGAGGAATACTGTAGGCATGGCCCGTGCCGAAGAGACCGGTGATCCATGCCGCCGGGATCAGACTGTTGAGCAGATAGCCGATGAATGTAAAGCCGAAAAACAACGGGAGCAGGCGCTTGCTGACGTCCAGCATTTCGGCCATGAACGTGGAGGGGGTCACCAACGGTTTGGCAGGCGCAGTCACCGGGTGCGGAAGGACAGGCAGTGCCAGGGAAGCGGACCCACAACAGGCCATGGTCATTTCCCCGGTGGCCGGCATTGCCATCGGCAGAGCAAGCGGAACCGGCTGGCTCACCATGGCGGTGCGGTCTGGTGCTTTGGGCGCCGCGATACGGGCCTGGTTTTTCAACCAGCCGCGGCTTTCTGCCAGGCTGGCGATCGCGCCGCCGATCAAGCCGAGTACGATGGAAGCGACAAAGAATGCAGTAGCGAAGTCCCAGCCGAACAGGCCGGCACTGTAGAACAATTCCTGCGGCGAGGTGAGAGGCGAAGCGACCATGAAGGCAACGATCGGCGCCCAGGGGATCGTCGATGCGATCATGCCCAGGATGACGGCCGTGGTGCCGCAGGAGCAGAAGGGCGTTGCCACGGCGACCGCCGTGGAGACCAGGACGCTGTTCTTGCTATTGCGCCGCAGGAAGCTGCCGACGGCCGCCTGGTCGACATAAAGTTTCAAGGCTGCACTGATCACGATGCTGAGCAGGAGCAGGTACCAGTTATGGGAAAAAGTCTCGATCACTTTCCCGAACGTATATTGAAGAAGAGAAATGATATCCATGTGAACCTTCTTTTTGATGCAGAATTATTTTCTCTCTTGGCTCGATGATTACAACCGGATCCTCATAGATACTTATAAAGGAAAACATACCAATAAGTGCTCTCTGCAACCATGGGGCCGCAGAGATTCTTCCTTAGTAGCAGCCTCCGCCGCCGCATGTGCAGTCGTCGTCTCCGCAACTGCAGCCGTTGCTTGACAACTTCCAGTCGGTCATGGCTCTCACTTCCTTTCAAATAGACGCCTGTCTATGGATGTCTGTAAAAAAAGGGGGAGTGCAGCAGGCGCGTGCGCTCCCATCTACTTATTGATGACGTTTACGAACTTCTCGGTCGTCGCACTTTCCGGTGCGAACTTGATCATAATCTGTCCACAGCAAACGGCAATGTTTTCCTGGTTCAGTGTATAGAATGTCTGCTTGCCCTCTTCACGGATGTTGACCAGGCCGGCGTCGCGCAGGATGGCCAGGTGGTGAGAGATCGTGGGCTGCGTAAAGCCAACCTTCTCCACAATTTCATTGACTGACAGCCAGCAGCAGCAGCACGCACTCATGATCTTCTGGCGGGTCTCATCGGCAATTGCTTTGGCAAACAGGACAGGATTGTTTTTCATAGACGTTTATCTATTTGTTATTATATCGAAGATCGTCTATTTGTCAAGAGGGGATCGCCAGGGAGAGCTTCCTCAAAAGCGGTTCTGATTTACAGGTCGGATCTGCCTCTCCCCTGGCTGGCTTTGTGACAATTCCTGGGATGTTCATCTCTCCAAATACATGACAGTTGTTACATTCATAAATACGAATATGTTGTTACCATATATTCAGGTTTACGAATATGAAACAGCCGACCATTCCCAAGCTCTCCGAACAAATCGCCGGACCCCTGGAAGCGATCGCTTCTCCGCAGCGGCTGGCCATTCTGCTTGCCATCGGGCAGGGGGAAGCCTGTGTCTGCCACCTGGAGACCGCCCTTGGCTGGCGGCAGGCCTATATCTCGCAGCACCTCATGTCCCTACGCAAAGCGGGCATTCTGGAGGATCGCCGCGAGGGCCGTTATGTCTTTTACCGCTTGAAGGATCCTGTCTACCTGGACCTGATCAAAGCCTCGGCCGAAGCCTGTGGGCTTGCCGCTGAGACAAGGCTTCTGCTGAATACCGCCCAGGAATATCCCGCCTGTGAATGTCCACACTGCTCACCGGCGCTGGTTCCCGTTGAAGAATTGAAGACCCTGTGAGCGCTCACGCCCGTCTCAAACAAGGATGTTCTGAATGAATGAATTGCTCGAAACAACCGTCGATAAGTTTATTTTCAAAGTTGCCACGGACCGGTATTACAACAGCGAAGGCCTGTGGGCGCTGGCAGATGGAAACCATGTCCGCATCGGCCTCTCGGATTTTCTCCAGCAGCGCAGCGGCGATGTCGCTTTTGTCGATGTCAGGCCACCGGAAACCGATGTGGAGGTTGGAGCGGAAGTCGCCAGCATTGAAACGATCAAGGTGACCATCAGCCTGGCTTCTCCAGTGTCGGGCAGGGTGCTGGAGGTCAACCCGGCCATGTCGACCGCCCCGGAAGCCATCAACCAGGATCCTTATGGACAGGGCTGGCTGGCCGTCCTCGAGGCGAAGGATTGGGAAGCAGACCGGGCCACCTTGTTGTCCCCGCAGGCCTACTTCGACCTGATCAAAGGCCAGGCCGAGGAGGAGATGAATAAGCCATGACCACCCCACGAAAAGTTGTGATCATTCCCTGCAGCGGCATCGGCAAGACCTACGGCACGGTCAGCCGTGAAGCTGCCTATGAAGTGACGGATGACATCCGGTCAGAACAGACCCAGCTTGTGGCTCTCTCCCTGCTCGTCCTGGGGGACGAGGAGACGTGCAGTGCTGTGGCCGGGAACCCGGTCATCACGATCGACGGCTGCAAGCTGGCCTGTGCGACCAAAATGGCCCAGCAGAGCGGCGGAACGGTTGCAAAGGATTTCGCCGTCCTGGATGTGTATCGCCGCCATAAACAGTTCAAGCCACAGGGCATCGCCGAGCTCAACGAAGGCGGCAGGCAGCTGGCGCATGCCATGGCTGAGGAGATTGCAGGTGTGGTCGATACGCTGGTCGAAGGAGGCACGCCCAATGCCTGATCTGCCGAAGAAAAAAGTGGGGATCGTCTCCTGCTCGGGCGAGGAGATCGCCGAAGGCACCGTCACGCGCTTGGCTGCGCTGCGCGTCCTGGAGCAGCTTCGCCCTGGCGATACGGTGACGATCTGCCTGCCGCTCTTTCTGGCCGGTGGGGAAGGGGACCGGGCCTTTGCCCGCTTCTATCCCACCATTGCCATCGACGGGTGTGAGAAGCGCTGCGCGGCGCGCGGGACCGAGATGTATTCCGGCAAACCGGCCGCCTCCCTCCTGGTCACAGATATTGTCGCCGAAAATGGCCTGAACCAGCCGCAGGGCAGGTCGAGGTTGAACGAGGCCGGCATGCAGGCAGTCGATCTCACCGCGCAAAAGATCGCGGCCACCGTCGATGGGCTGCTTGGCAAATCCTGGGACCGTCGGGCGGGACAGTTTCTGGATTTGAACGTTGTGTCGAACCCCCAGGCACCCGCCGTCGCAACCTGCTCGTGCGGCTCCGGAATCCCGGTCCAGACGCTGGAGATCAACGGGCAAGCTGTTACACTCGTTGCGCTGCCATTGATCTTCGAGCGCCTCCACCAGGCAGGGAAAATGCCATCTGAGGAAACAAATCGTGAGCTTTTGGAGACGGTCAGGATCTACAACCCCGTCCCGGCGGGCGAAGAGACTGCTTATGCCGCTGTGCTTGTCCATGAATATACCGCTTATTGTGAGCGCCAGAAAGTGACGCGATGAGCCGCACTGCCATCTATAACACCACTGTCTCCTGGAAGGGCGAGCATTGGGGCAGGATCGTCATGGGCAACGGCCCGGAGATGGACTTTTCCGCCCCGCCCGATGCCCAGGGACACCTCGGCGTGCTCACACCCGAAGATGCCTTTGTGGCCGCGGCCAACTCCTGCATCATGATGATGTTTATCTGGGCGGCGGAGCGCTTCAAGCTTAACCTGCTTTCCTATAACTGCCGCGCAGAGGGCACAAAGCTGGTCGAGCTGGATCGCACCGAGATCTTTACTCATC
>JBLMZU010000490.1:0-3398 GCA_050258995.1 Bacteroidota bacterium | reverse complement strand
TTTACCACCGGCAATAGGATCTTTAGCGAGATAAATGATGCATCCACTGTAACAAGATCGATTCGCTCCGGCAGCGACTCGACGAACCGGGCATTTGTCTCCTCCATGACCACGATGCGCGGGTCGTTGCGGAGCTTCCAGTGCAAAATACCCTTGCCCACGTCGATGGCGTAAACTTTTGCCGCGCCGCGCTGCAGCAGGCAGTCGGTAAATCCGCCCGTCGAGGAGCCGACGTCCGCGCAGGTCAGACCGGTCACATCGATTGTAAAAGCATCAAGGGCGGCATCCAGTTTCTCGCCGCCGCGCGAGACGAAGCGCGGACCGGAGTCCACCGTCAGATCAGAATCGGCCGGGATGGCGGTGGCCGGCTTGAGCGCCGTCTGTCCGGCCACGCGCACCTGGCCCGCCATGATCATGGCCTGGGCCTTGGCGCGGGATTCAGCCAGTCCGCGCTCCACCAGCAGAACATCCAGACGAACTTTAGGCATGAAAGTATTTTACAGTAAAATACGCCCATGCTCAAAGCTTTGATCAAAACCATGCGGCCGCGCCAATGGACAAAAAATGGCTTCATCTTTTTTGCCCTGATCTTTGACAAGCAGTTGTTCCTGCCGGGACCGTTCTTACGGACACTGGCCGGATTTTTTCTCTTCTGCCTGATCTCAAGCTCCGTATATCTATTTAACGACATCTCCGACGTGGAGGCCGACCGCAATCATCCGGAAAAGAAATTCCGGCCGATCGCCTCAGGCCAGCTTCCCATCGGCGTGGCCTGGACGGCTGCACTGTTGTTGATCGTCATCTCGCTGCCGCTCGCCTATCTGCTTTCCCCGGCCTTCATGCTGATCCTGGTGACCTATCTGGTGATGAACCTGCTGTACTCCCGCTGGCTGAAGCATATGCCCATTTTGGATGTGATGATCATTGCCTTTGGCTTTGTGCTGCGGGTGGCCGCCGGCGTGACGCTCATCACAGTGGAGCGGTTCTCGCCCTGGCTGTATGTGATCACGCTCCTGTTCTCTCTTTACATCGGGCTGGGCAAACGCCGGGCGGAGATCAGCCTTCTTTCGCAGGGCGCAGGTGCCCACCGCAAGGTGCTGGACGGCTATACCCTTCCGCTCCTGGATCAGTACATCACCATCGTTTCCGGCACGACAATCATTGCCTACTCGCTTTACACGTTCTCGGCGCCCAACCTTCCCGAAAACCATACCATGATGCTGACCATCCCGTTCGTGATCTATGGCATCTTCCGCTATCTGCAGTTGATCCAGACCGGCCATGCGGCCGGCTCTCCCGATGAAGTGGCACTCAAGGACCGCCCGCTGCAGATCACGATGCTGCTGTGGGCCCTGGCCATCATCGCCATCTTCTATCGCGCCTTGTAACACCTGCGTTCCTATGAATGTCAGACATGACCAACAATCACGGCAATTCATAAAGCTACGCGGGATTTCCAATTCCACTATGACCCAAGCATCCGCGCCCGGCAAGATCATCCTTTTCGGTGAGCACGCGGTCGTCCATGGACGCCCCGCGCTGGCAGTTCCTGTCACGCAGGTTCATGCAGATGTGGAGGTAGGGGATGCATCGCGTTCCGGCATCTGGATCGATGCCCCGGACGTGAATTTGCGCGCCGAGCTGAATACGCTTCCATCCGACCATCCGATCGCTTCCGTACTTCATAACTTTCTGTTCCTCTGGCGCGTCTCTCCCTTCCCCAATCTTGAAGTCAGGATTTCCTCCACCATCCCGGTTGCATCGGGCATGGGCTCAGGCGCGGCTGTGACGGTTGCGCTGACCCGCGCGCTGGCAAAATACTTCCATCATCCGATCGCGGAGGAAGAAGTGAATGCCTTTGCCTATGAGATCGAAAAGCTCCACCACGGCACACCATCCGGGATCGACAATACCGTCATTACCTACGCCAGGCCCGTGTACTTTATCAAGGGGAAACCGATGGAGACCCTGAGCGTTGGCACTCCATTCACCATGGTCATCGGCGATACCGGCATCCATGCGCCCACAAAAGAGTCGGTGGGTGATGTGAGAAAGCTCTGGCAGGCAGACCAGGCGAGATGGGAACGTGTTTTCGATGAGGTAGGTGGGATTGCCAGCAAAGCACGAGGAGTAATCGAAAGTGGGAAGTGGAAGGAGCTGGGGAAATTAATGGATCAGAATCATGTCCTGCTGCAGGAAATGACCGTTTCCTCTCCCGAGCTGGACAGGCTGGTCTCTGCTGCCCGCGGTGCAGGCGCGTTGGGAGCAAAAATGAGCGGCGGTGGGCGCGGCGGCAACATGATCGCGCTGGTCACACCGGACACGGCGCAGACGGTTTCACTGGCTCTGCGGGAGGCAGGGGCACCCAGGACGATCATTACCCAGGTTTCGTGATGCGGGTTATGCTGATGTAAATCAAAAGCAATAAAAAGTGCGGCGCTCTCCCGAGGGCCGCACTTCCATCAGGTTTATCAATAAACCGGAATTCTCGCCCCGCTCACCTTCGAGGCTTCGTCTGAAAACAGATACAGCATGGCTGCCGCGATCTCTTCGGGGGTGGTTCCCTTGCCTGTGTTGCCAACATCGATCGAATGGACCTGGATGATATTGGCGGTTACGCCCTGCTCCTTGAGTTCGGCCGCCTGTGTCAGCACCAGGTTTTCCTGCGCAGCCTTTGCAGCTGTATACGTGCCGGTCCTTCGCGACGGACTGGGAACCGTGGAAGCTGATACGACGATCACCCGCCCCCACTGGCTTTTGACCAGCAGCGGCGTAAAGGATTGGAACAGGTGGAACGTCGTCCACACGTGCTGGCCGAGCATGAACTCCAGCTCATCGGCGCTGGCCTCCGGCAGAGTCTTGCCGCCCACCCATCCGCCGACGAGATGGATCAAGCCGTGCACCATGCCAAACTTCGCGGCGACCGCTTCGGCTGTGGAGCGAACCGCATCTGCATTTTTCAGATCGACCACGGAGGCGAAGAGCCGGTCGGCAGAAAGACCGAGGGCGCCCGTCAGGACATCCAGCTTGCCCTGGTTGTGATCGAGAAGCACGAGGGAATGACCGCGAGCGGCGAAGGTATGAGCCACCTGTGCTCCCAGGGCGCCGGTGGCGCCGGTAATGATGATGACTTTATTATTCATTGAGTGCTTCGATCTGGTCCTCACTCATGCCTTCTACAATCGGAAGATCTGATTGTTCGGGCAAATGTTCCTTGCCGTGGAAGTCGATCAGGTGCCCCGATTTGGCAGCCTTGGTCTCGAGGTAAAAAAGGTTGTGCTCGTTCGGCGGCATGATATGCGGGATGCGCCCATTGACCTGGATGCCGTACCGGGTGAGCTGGTCGATCTTTTTCGGGTTGTTGGTCATCAACTGGATCGACTGGATCTTGAGCGACA
>JBLMZU010000489.1:0-3168 GCA_050258995.1 Bacteroidota bacterium | reverse complement strand
CCTATTACGCCGAGGTCCTGGGACGTCTTGGCTGGCCGGAAGGACCGGTCCTGATGGTGGGGAACGACATCGAAAGGGACCTGGCACCGGCTCACACCCTCGGGCTGCCGACCTATTGGATCGACGGGGAAGCCGCCGCGGCGCCGCACTATGTGGCTGGGCACGGTACACTGGCGGACCTGCGCCCCTGGCTGGAAACACATGACCTCCCCAGCCTGGAGCCGGACTATAAGACCCCGGAGGCTGTCCTGGCGATCCTGACGTCCACGCCGGCCGTCCTGCACAGCATGACCTCCGGCCTGACCGATGAGCAGTGGCGCCACGAACCCAGCCGGCAGGATTGGGCCATCAACGAGATCGTCTGCCACCTGCGGGATACCGAGCGGGAGATCCACCAGCTCCAGGTCCGACTGCTCCTGGAGCGCGAGGGAGCCTTCCTGCCGCGCCCGGAGAACGCCGTCTGGGCCAACGAGCGCGAGTACCTGAACGTGGACGGCCCCACCGCCCTGGCGGAGTTTACGTCTGCCCGCTTGGAGGTCCTGAAGACCCTGAAGGAACAGGACGAGCAGATGTGGTCCCGCAAGGCGCGGCATGCGATCTTTGGACCGACCAACTTCCTGGAAGTGGCTGGCTTTATTGCCAACCACGACAGGCTGCATATACAACAAGCCTGGAAGACATTACATAGTTTCTAAACTGCGTGTCTAAACCGAGGAAGGCGTGTTATAACGCCTAGAACTTGCGGGGCAGGATGACTGCCCCGTTTTCATTACAGAGCACCGCATAAAGTTCTAAACTCGGTGGATGAAGAGTTGCCTGCAAACGACATTCTGCAGTTTATTTCTTTATGAAACCAGCGGTAAAGGAGACAATATGACGAGACGAGTGGTTGTTACCGGGATGGGATGCATCAGCCCGGTAGGGAACAACGTTGCCGAAACCTGGAAGTCCCTGCTGGAGGGAAAGTCCGGCGCCGCGCCGATCACGAAATTCGATACCAGCCAGCACAAGACCAAATTTGCTGCTGAAGTCAAGGGCTTTGACGCCGCCGCGATCTTTGGCATCCGGGATGCCCGCCGGATGGACCGCTTTACCCAGTTTGCCATTGCGACCGCCATGGAAGCGCTGGCCCAATCGGGCCTGGCGATCGACGATTCCAACCGCGACCGGATCGGCGTGGTGATCGGCACCGGCATCGGCGGCATCAGCACGCTGATCGAGCAGTGGGAGGTGATGAAGGAGCGCGGCCCGGACCGGGTCAGCCCGTTCCTGGTCCCGATGATGATCTCGGATAGCGCCGCCGGCATGCTGGCCATCCGTTTCGGCGTGCGCGGTCCGAACATGGCGCTGGCGACGGCCTGTGCCTCGGGCAACAATGCCATCGGCGAAGCGCTCGAGATGATACGGCGCGGCGCGGCGGATGTCATGTTCGCCGGCGCGTCCGAGGCGGCCCTGATCCCGGTCGCCATGGCGGGCATGAACGTGATGACCGCCCTGTCCACGCGCAATGACGACCCGCAGACGGCCTCCCGGCCGTTCGACAGGGACCGGGATGGCTTTCTGATGGGCGAGGGGGCCGGCATGATCGTCCTCGAGGAGCTGGAGCATGCCCGGGCCCGCGCTGCAACGATCCTGGGCGAAGTTTCCGGGTACGGCACAACGGATGATGCCCACCACATTTCGGCGCCGGCGGAGAACGGCGCGGGTGCGGCGATGTCGATGAAACTGGCCCTGGAAGATGCGGGCCTGGCCCTGGACGAGATCGGCTATATCAATGCCCACGGGACCTCGACGCAATTAAATGACAGGAGCGAGACGGCCGCCATCAAGACGGTCTTTGGCGAGCAGGCCTACCAGATCCCCGTCTCCTCCACCAAATCCATGACCGGTCACCTGCTGGGTGCCTCCGGCGCCGTGGAGGCGACCTTCTGCATCCAGGCCATGCAGGAGGAGATCTTGCCGCCCACCATCAATTACCATACCCCCGACCCCGACTGCGACCTGGACTACGTTCCCAACCAGCCCCGCAAGGCTTCCCCGCGGCATGTCATGTCGAACTCGTTCGGCTTTGGCGGCCATAACGCCACCCTGATCTTTAGCCGGTTCGAAGGATAGGTGTCGCCCGGGATTCGCACCGGGATACACAGGAGCATTCCATGCAATACGCACACATTACCGGCTGGGGTATGTCCGCACCTGAAGGCGTTCTGACGAACGACGATCTGTCGAAGTTTGTCGATACGAACGATCAATGGATCCGCGAGCGCACGGGCATTCACCAGCGTCATATCGCCAAAGATGACCAGTTCCCGTCCACCCTGGCCGTGGAGGCCGCCGTGAAGGCATTGACGGTTGCCAACCTGCCTCCGACCGAATTGGATCTTATTATCTGTTCCACTTCCTCCCCCGAATATATTTTTCCCGCCACGGCCTGCCTCGTGCAGGACCAGCTGGGTGCCAGCAAGGCCGGCGCCTTCGACCTGCTGGCCGCCTGTACCGGGTTTATCTATGCCCTCAATATGGCAGCCCAGGCGATCCGCAGCGGGTCGATCAAGAGCGCCCTCGTCATTGGCACGGAGACACTTTCCCGCTTCATCAACTGGAAGGACCGCAGCACCTGCATCCTGTTCGGGGATGGCGCCGGGGCGTTTGTCCTGCAGGGCAGCGACCTGCCGGGCGGCGTGCTCTCGGCCGTGATGCACTCCGACGGCTCCGGGGGCGATCTGCTGACCATTCAGGGAGGCGGGGCGCACTTCCCTGCCAACGAGTCGACCATCCACGATGGCAAGCATTACATCCAGATGGATGGCAACGAGGTCTTCCGCTTCGCCACCCGCGTCATGGCCTCTGCCACCCTGGAGGCATTGGATGCCGCCAATCTGAAAATTGAGGATGTCAAGTGGATCATCCCGCACCAGGCTAACATACGCATCATCCAGGCTGCGGCCCGCGGCCTCAAGCTGCCGATGGACCGCTTTATTGTCACCCTGCAGAACTATGGAAACACATCCACGGCCTCCATCCCGATCGCCATGGTGGAAGCCATCGAGAAGGGCCAGATCCAGAAGGGCGACAAGCTTGTGATGGTCGGCTTTGGCGCCGGTCTGACCTGGGGCGCCCTGGTTGCCGAGTGGACGGGTCCCATCCCGAGCAAGCGGCATGTCAGTC
>JBLMZU010000488.1:0-3852 GCA_050258995.1 Bacteroidota bacterium | reverse complement strand
GCATAGAAGCGCATGGCGGCCTCCACAGAAAGCATGTGGCGCACTAGACCTTCGTTCTTTACATATTCACGAACCAGGGATAAAGCTTCTTCGCGGGTCATACGTCCTCATTTATATACATCTTTGCGATGCCCAACTCGAACAATTTCGATGATCAATCTTTTTTCAATGACACTATAAAGTACCCGATAGTCTCCAGCTCGGATTCTATAGGAATTTTCTGTGCCCATTAATTTTCTAACACCGTGGAGAAATGGATTTGAAGACAAATTATCAACTGCCGAGACGACTTTTTAAATCATGGGTCTCGGCAGTTTCTCTAGTTCCTTTAGTGCCAGGCGTTTCCATTCAATCTTGTAGGTAGCCATCCCGTTTTAGCCTGGCAACAACTTCTTCATGTGAAATGGTTGGCTCATCCCGGCGTTCGGCTAGTGCTGCAAGATCCTGCAAATCTTCTAGCAATTCCTCATATTCTTCCAAAGGAAGAATGACAGTAGTTTTATTTCCCGCTGCCTCCGTAATATATTGCGCCTGTAATTCTCGGATTGTACGTGGCATCTCTCTCTCCAATCCAATTATACAACTTATATACTCGTCGACGTCTCCAACCCATGCTCCGTGGCGAGCTCGTCGAGCAGGGCCTCCACTTCGTCCAGGAACAGGTCGAGGCCCTGGACGCGGTCTTCGAAGTTGAGGATGGTAAAGCCGAGCTGGCCGCAGGCAGAACGCCAGGCATCCATGGCGTGATCAGGCAGGATCTCCACCGACATGCACCAGGTTTGCAGCAGGGGCCACAGCGCGGCGTACGGGGTTGAGCCATCCAAAATGGAACGGATCGCCTTTTCATAATAGTTGACGCGGGTCGGGTGGACGCGCACGTCGGCCCGGGTATTGCCGGCCGCGCCTTCGAAGGCAAGCTTCCAGTCGGGGACCCAGACACGGATCTGTTCGGGATCGAGGCCGGTCCCGCCCATCAATCCGTTCAGGGTTGCGATCATTTCAGGGCGCCGGGCCGTCTCTGCCCTGGCGGGGAATTCGAGCATCAACCGTCTTTCCTGCAGTGGCGGTCCTGAGAGCTCGGCGACCGCGTTGACACCATGGAACAGGGACTTCATGTACTTGGCCACGTCGGGCGGCGTGAGCGTATCACTGACCTCCAGCAGGTCGCGCCAGATCTGGCGACCGTGCTCGAGCAGCAACCGTGAGCGCTGCAGGGCAGGCGCGGGTGCGTTGAACTCGAACCCGGCCCGCAGGCCGGCCTGGATGAACTCGAAGAACTTTTCGCGCTCGTAAAGCAGCATGGGGTCGTACATCTCCCACCCGAGCCAGGGATCGACGCGCAGCTCACGAGGGCGCTTAAACTCCGCCCGGGCGCGGTGACTGATATCCACGTGGAAATCGGGTGTCAGCTTGATGAACTCACGACGGTAGCGAGGCTCATCGGCATGCACAAAGATGATGTCGATGTCGGCGGTCCCACCCAGGATGGGTTCGACATCATCCTGCACGAGCGAACCGGTCAGGTAGGCAGCCACAATGGCGCGATCGTTGAAGAGGCGCTGCTGCACAGTCTCTTTTGCGATCCGGATCAGTGATTCACGAGTTACTCGCATAATGATTTCCTTTGGCACTCACGACAAGTATATAACTCTGAAGGAGTGAAACACCATAGATCAATAATAACAGCAACCCCGAAGGGGTGAAATCTAATAGCTGAGAAATATCAGCAAATCCAAACCCCGAAGGGGTGACAAAAAAGTCATGTCATCCTTTCGGGATTGTTATTCTGCAACTTCAGAAATCAATCCCTGGAGGGAGATTGGTAACTTTCAGGCAGAGGCAAAGGCTGCTGGAACGGCGGTACGTTGAGGCTTTGCCGGATCCGGTTTTCCACCCACCTTAAGTGCTCGGGGTTCTGGATGATGTTCAGGTGGTCGGTCTCAATTGTTAAAACAGGAGTGTGGTCAAAAGGTTTTGAGAAGAAATCCTGGTAGGCCAGGTTGAGCTCATGAATGTAGGAACGCTCCATCTGCCGCTCATAAGTACGGTCCCGCAGGGCAATGCGCTGCATAAGTGTGTCGGTGCTGGCCTGCAGGTAGACGAGCAGGTCAGGTTTTTCGATCTTCTCGGCCAGCGCCTCATGGACCTTGTAGTACATGTCGAGCTCGTCGCCCTGGAGGTTGATGCGGGCGAACAGGGCGTCCTTGGCGAAGGTGTAATCGGCCAGCAGGTTTTTACCGGTGGCCAGCATGTCATGGACGGTACGGCGCTGCTGGTGGTAGCGGCTTAACAAAAAAAAGATCTGGGTCTGGAAGGCATAGCGCTCCCGGTCACTGTAGAAGTCCGAGAGGAACGGGTTTTCTTCGAAAACCTCAAGAAGGATCTCGGCATCGAACGCATTTTGAAGAAGGCGGGCGAGAGTGGTTTTCCCAACTCCGATGACCCCTTCTATGGCAACATACATGTGGCGGCTCCGGTGGTGAAGTTGATTAAGGATACCATAAGAGGGTGTCAGGTGTAGGACCGGTTCATTCCCTGGCGATGTTATGAAAGAAATGGACGAGGGCATCCATGCCTTTTTTCCAGGTGGGCAGGTGCAGCTTCTCGTTGGGTCCATGAAAGTTGTCGTCGGGCAGGGAGAAGCCGGTCAGGATCGTGTTGACGCCCAGGGTTTTCTTGAACATGCCGACGGCTCCGATCCCACCGCCGCCGCGCTGCAGGATGGGCAGGTTTCCAAAAGCGGACTGCAGGGCATCCCTCATGGCCACGATCTCAGGAGAATGAGGGTCGAGAACGAGTCCTGGATTGCCGGGACCTGTCAGTTCTGCCGTGTATGTCACTGTAGGCGGAAGATGGTCTTCCAGGTACTTCCGGAAGGACTGCTGCACTTCCTCAGGATCCTGATCCGGGACAAGGCGGAAGGAAAACCTGGCCGTCGCCTTTGCCGGGATGGCGGACTTCGGCGCGCCGGCGACAAAATGGAGTATTTCCGCGGTGGGACGCGCCACCGTCCTTTCGAGGGGCGTGAATTCCGGCTCTCCCCATAAGGCTGGCGCGCCGGAGTGTTTCAACATGTACTGTTCGTTAAAGGGAAGCCTGGCTAACTCGGCTTTCTCGTCTTGCTCCAGGTTACGGACACGGTCGTAAAAACCGGGCAGGGTGACATGCCCGTTCGCATCATGCAGGCCGGCGATCAGCCTGGCCATGACATGGATCGGGTTCTGGATCGTCCCGCCAAATTCCCCCGAGTGGATGTCGTGACTGGGGCCGAAGAGATCCACGACGAAACCGACGCCGCCGCGCAGCGAGTAACAAATGGAGGGCGTATCCGGGTCCGGCATGCCGCCGGCATCGGTGGTCAGGGCATAATCACTGGCCAGCCTTTGACGGTTTTGGATGAGAAACTCGTTCAGATGCTTCGAGCCGATCTCCTCCTCACCTTCCAGCAGGAACTTGACGTTGAGCGGCAGGTTCTCCGTCTTGAGGATGGCTTCGATGGCGTTCAGGGCGGCCAGCACCTGTCCTTTCATATCGGAGACGCCGCGCCCGTACAGATTTTCATCCCTGATTTCCGGAACAAATGGATCGCTCTTCCAATCCTCCAGCGGCTGCGGGAACTGGACATCATAGTGTCCATAGATCAACACCGTCGGCGTGGAGGGACCGCCGTGCAGCCAGTCGCCATAGACCACGGGATGCCCCGAGGTGGGCAGGATCTCCGCATGCTCGACGCCCATGCCGCGCAGCTTTTCCGCCAGCCAGTCCGCGGCCCGCTGGATATCCTGGTTATGTTCTGGCTCAATGGAAATGGACGGGATGCGCACGAGCTCGATCAGCTCGTTTTGGAAACGG
>JBLMZU010000487.1:0-5376 GCA_050258995.1 Bacteroidota bacterium | reverse complement strand
TGCCATATGCCTTCTTGAAGAGCATCGGCACATAGGCGGACAGGCTGCCCTGGGCAAAGCCATCGTACGAGGCGACTTCTGCCCCGATGTGCGGGCGGCCCACGGATACAATGTTCTTATCCGAGCTGATCGAGACACCACCCACCCAATCGGCGGGAAGGGGGATCAGCTCATTATTAACGGTAAAGGTCTGATCTGTAGCAGGCTCACCTGCGGTCAGGGGATTTCCGGCCAGGTCCTGAATATTCTGGAGGCCGCTCAGGTTCAATCCTACAACGCCGTTGTAGGTGGCCAGGTTGCCGCCTGAGACCGTCACATCATAGGTGCTGGTATTTGCAGCATTAACATTGGTCACAGTGGCGGTCGTGAGCGGGGCCAGGCCGCCCACCAAAAAGTCTACAACGTCCACCTGGGTTACGGGTTCATTGAAAGTCGCCCTGAAGACGAGCACATCGGCGGACGTAAGTGAGACCGTCGGATTCTGACGGGTGAAGGATAGCAGGATGGGAGCAGTTCCGTCCACGGCAATGTTTTTGTTGGCTCCCAGGGAGTGTGCAGCACCGGGTGCGGGCAGCGTCAGAACGGCATTATTACCCCACGGATCCTTGATGGTGCCACCATTCAATGCCAGTGAGGAGCTGGAAACATAATCCAGGTCTGAGGAGGAATCCCCGGTCTGAACGGTATACGAGAAGATCAAGGTGCTGGTGCCGTTGCCGCTGGAGTAATCGACAACTTCATTCACTGAACCGGTCTTCAGCGTCAGCCTGGGCGTCCCGGTCACAACGACGGGTTCGCTGAAGGTTACTGTGATGGGAATCACTGCGCCGACAGCGTAGGTGCCGTTCGGTACACTGGAGCTGACGTCGGCCACTGTCGGGGCAATCGTATCCGGAACGGCCTCATAGGAACCAAGGTCACACTTGCCGCCCTGCGGGCGGAGGACACCGCGCTGGTCGTTGGCCGGTGTGCAGGTGGCTGTGCTTCCATCGATGGCAGGTGAGCCACCGATCAAAGCCATGGTCTGCGTCGGACCGCCGTTATCGGCCAGAGGGGCCAGGTTTGGATCCTTATTGGTTTTGATCGTGCCTGTGCAGTCGTTGTTATTTTCCACCAGGGAGTTTGTAAATACGACGCTCCCTGGAGCGATCTGGTCGCAGTCCTTGCCCACGCCACCGTTGGTGAATGAGTTGGCCAGGATGCTCTCATAAATTTTGACTGTGCCGGCAATGCCGGTGATCGCGTCGCCATCCGCCTGGATTGCGCCGCCCGTGCTCGTCGTTGCAGAATTGGCGGTGTTGCCCGAGAAGGTCGAATAAAAGATCGCGACTTCCCCGGCCTTGACCTGAATGCCTCCGCCCCGGGCTCCAGCCGTATTATTGGCAAAGGTGGAGTTTGTGATCGTAACATTCGGGGTCCCGGGTGTGGCGTTCGGCATATCGATGCGCAGGCCGCCTCCCATGTGCGGGGCAGAGTTATTGGCGAAGGTGCTGTTGGTGATGTTGAGCACACCGCCGCCACCTTTATATATACCGCCGCCATCGCCCGTTGCTGTAAGATCCGAGCAAATATTGCCTTCGATTGTGCTGTCCGTGATATTGATCGTGGCAAGGCTGTTGTTGTAAATTCCCCCGGCACAGATATCCGCGCCGGTCGATTCGTTATTCAGGATCTTGCTGTGTATCAGGTTAAGCGTACCGTTTCCCCCAAAAAAAATGCCCGCGCCATCCGGCGAATATCCATTCATGATCGTGATGTGGTCGAGCGTCAGACTGATATCGCCTGGCGCGCCAACTTCGATTCCACGATTGATCCTGGCTACGTCGATGATCGCGTTGGTCGTTCCGCTGGCCTGAATGGTGAGACTCCCGCTTGTTCCAGCAACAACACCGACATCCAGGTCGCCGTTCGTATCGTTGGCGCCAGCGCGGCTGATGGTATAGGTTGTCCCGCTCTGCAGGAGGATGACATCCGAATTATCCACCCCCGGGCCGGCATAGATACAGTCTGGGTATGTCAAATTATTATTGGCATTTGCCACCAGGATGGCCTCGCGCAGCGAGCATTTGCTATTGGTGAGGATCTCGTCGACCGTGGTATTGACGACGATTTCTCCGGCCGCATGGGCAGGTGCCACCGGCAGCGCCACCATTACCATGGCAGTGACCATCATGACGGTCAGGATTTTTTGAAAAAGTGATGAGGAAAAGGTTCTAGTGTGCATAAGGTTCCTTCCAGATTGAAAAAAGCACGTCGATGCTAACTTCCTTCATGAGACATACAGGGGATAAGACCCTATTGCCAACAAATGGGATGGGAAAGTTATCAATATTCGAATAGATTCCCTCCTTCAGTTGTGTTTGTTTGTGCCTACATAAATAGAGCAAGAACAGGTAGAGACATGACGCCTTACAGATTAGAAAGTTACAAAATGCACAAAAGGTTATCCAAAGGGTTACTGGTCAAACCTGCAGAAGGGGTCATTTTGGATGCAGCACAGATTTCATAGTGACGGCTTGTCTCGTAGGGTCATGGATATTTTCATGAACGGCAAGACGGAATAATTTCCTTCACTGCAGCTTATAATCAAGATGGGCAGACAAATGTCTGCCCATCTTGATTATCACGGGTATTGACCAAAAGTTCACCCGTCTACCTGTACACCATGATTATGGTGTACAGGTAGTGCTGGGTAGCCAGTAGCCCTGGGTGGCAAGCGCGGCTACATTGTCCTGGCGCGTACAGGTCAACACACCGTTCGTATCGTAGAACTTGATCGTCACCGCTGCAGTGCCAGTCTCCGTATTCTGGACATAGAAGGCGGAGTTATACAAGCCACTGAATGCTTCCTTGAACAACATGGGCAGGTTGGAATTCAGACCGCCGGATGTAAAGCCGCTGTACGTCGTGATCTGTGTACCGATATGCGGACGCCCCACTGCCACGATCGGCAGGTCTGAGGTCACCACGGCTCCGCCTGCCCAACCAGTTGGAAGAGAGCCGCTGTCGCAGGTCACAGTTGGGATCCAGTAGCCTCTGGAGGCCAGCGGGGAGATCGTGTCGGTCCGTGTACAGCTCAGGACGCCTGAGCTGCTGTAGAACCTGATCGTCACATGAGCCGTGTTGCTGGCATGGACATTCTGGATGTACAGGGCAGCGTTATAGCCATAGTAGCTGTTAAACAGCATCGGCACATAAGAGCTCAGGCTGCCGGCCGTGAAACCGTTATACGTCGTCACCTGTTCCCCAATGTGAGGGCGCCCCACACCGATAATGGGCTGGTCAGAGGTCACGACCACGCCGCCCACCCAGCCGGCCGGGATGGAACCTGTGCTGCAGGTGGCCGTCGGTACCCAGTAGCCTTTTGATGCCAGCGGGTTGATCGTGTCCGTCTTGGTGCACTTTAACTCGCCTGTCGTATCGTAATACTTGATGGTGATATTGGCCTGATTGCCCTCATTCACGTTCTGGATGTAGAACGCCGAGTTGTACGAACCTCCATATGCCCCGCTGAACAACATCGGGATATAGGAGGTCAGGCTGCCGGAGGTAAAGCCATTATAGGTCATCACCTCGGTGCCGATGTGCGGACGTCCCACGCCGATAATGGGCTGGTCCGACCTCATCACTGCACTGCCCACCCAGCCGGCAGGCAGGCAGCTCTCAGACGGGAGCCAGTAGCCTTTGGAGGAGAGTCTGGCAATGGTGTCTGTCTTCGTGCAGGTCAGAGTCCCTGCGCTGCTGTAGAACTTGAGGGTCACATGGGCATCGCTGCCGTCCTGGACGTTCTGCACATACAGAGCCGAGTTATAGGAGCCATAGGCCGTTTTGAACAGCATGGGAACGTAGGAGGTCAGGCTGCCCTGGGATGTGCCAGTGTAGGAGAGAACCTCGCTGCCGATGTGTGGGCGCCCAACAGCCACAATGTTCTTATCCGAACTGATCGATACACTGCCCACCCAGCTGGTCGAAAGAGGGACAAGTGGGTTATCCAGGAAATAGGTTTCATCCGTGGACGGCTCGAGGAAGGATAATGCATTTCCGGCCAGGTCCTTGAGGTTTTGAGACGGGCTCAGGTCCAGGCCCACTTCCCCGTTGAGACCTGGCAGATCGCCGCCCGAGAGCGTAAGGTCATACGTGCCGGGATTGACCGCAACAATATTCGTCAGCGTGGCCATCGTCCCATTCACCTCAAAATCAGAGGCATCCACCTGAGTCACAGCTTCGCTAAAGATGGCCCGGAACACCAGGGCATCGGCAGAGGTGGTGGTCGCCGCAGGGCCCTGGCGGGTAAAGGAGAGCAGCCTGGGCGATACGCCATCGACCACAATTGCCTGGCTGGCGCCCAGGGAGCCGGTCTGGCCCAGGACTGGAAGCGTCAAGTTCGCATCGTTGTTCGCCGCGTCCCGGATGGTGGCGCCGCTCAGAGCCAGGGCAGATGAAGAGACATAGTCGAGGTCCGGGGAAAGATCCCCGACATGAACATCGTATGAAAATGTCAGGGCAGGTGTTCCGCTTCCACCCAAATATGTTGCAAGGCGATCCAGGCTTCCGGTCTCAAGAGTCAACTGCGGGCTTCCTGTCACCGTCACTGCTTCGTTGAAGGTGACAGTGATGGTCAGCGAATCACCAATACGATAAGTCCCATTTCCGGTCGGAGAGGTGACATCGACGACGGTCGGCGCCACGCTGTCAAGCTCGTAGGCGCCCAGGTCGCAGCCTGCTCCCTGGGGACGGGAAATTCCGTGCTGGTCGTTTGCAGGGCAGCTTCCACTGGCGGCAATATCCAGGGCCGGGGAGCCGGCTGCCAGGGCCATTGTCTCGGTGGATCCACCATTGTCCTGCAGCGGTCCGAGGAGCGGATTTTCATCCACGTTCCCCACATAGCCGCCCTGCACAATGCTATGGGTCACAACCGGTGTACTGTTCAGGTCGAAAATTTCATCATCCGCATCGCCGTATAGAATGCTGTTGGTGATGACCGGAGTGCTCTCCTCATTGTAGACGGCGCCGCCAGCCTCGCTGGCCGAATTGCCGCTGAAGGTCACATGCGCCAGGGACGGGTTGCCGCCGTAGATATTGAAAAGTCCGCCTCCATCGGGAGCCGTGTTACCGTAAAAGGTCACATTGGTGAGGGTAGGGCTGCTGCCTGATGTATACATACCACCTCCCCAAGATGTAGCGGTGTTCCGGCGGAAGGTAATATTTATCAGTACCGGATCGGATGTCCCGTAACTGTACATACCTGCGCCAAAGTCGCCTTTGTTCCAAATGATCAGCAGATTGGAAAGGGTCGGGCTGCCGGCAAGATTGAGAATACCGCCGCCGTTGGGTTGGGCAAGATCGGCCTGTGAATTTCCGGCAGTGATGGTGAAC
>JBLMZU010000486.1:0-9161 GCA_050258995.1 Bacteroidota bacterium | reverse complement strand
CTTGCAAAGGAGCTTACCGCCGATCAAGTAGTCATACTTTAGGCTTCTGATGGGGTGCGTCTTTTTGCTCTCCCGCACCTGCAAATACCTTTCATAGATCACAGTATTGACAATCGGCGAGACGGGTATCTGGAAATTCTTCCCTTTTCGGGAGTGAACCTTGATCCCATACGCATACTCCTTGGCGACCATTAGGATTGCCGGAATACAGGAAATAGATTATGGAAAGTTTGGGCGGTGCAGATTAGAGGGAGGATGAAGATTGTCAAAGCCTCTAAGCGGCAAAAACGGATTTTATGCCCCACTATTGATAGATAGGATCAGTTGTCACTCAACAATGGCTCTGGCGCTCCTGTGCCATTGGGAGCGTTTGTACCAGAAAAGATAATACAGAAATGGTTCCTTTTTCTCTTCAATGCTAAAATGAAGCTCGTTGCATAATGCTTACTATGAACCGGCCGATATTCTTTCTTCTAGTGTTTTTAGTATTTACAGTATCCTCCTGTGATCCAATCCCTGACCGGTATTCTCCGCTTGAGAGTCGCTCTGCCAATACCGATAGCGCCCGATCTGTCCTTGTTCAGGTTGATTATGGAGAAGTGACAATCCTCGAATCTGCGGACTCCCAGGTATATGTGGACGGGCAAGTTTTGTATGAGGATCAACTGGAATATCTGGTTGACTCTTCAGGGGGGCAAATCAGGATAAAAGTCCTTGTCAATCGTGATTCGGCCAGAGTCCCATCGCAAGTAATAGTTCGCGTGCCACAACAAATGGATGTGACAGTAGAGACAAATACTGCTTCGGTAACTGCGGAGTCTTATCTAGGAGATCTGGCCGTATCTTCTGTCGCTGGCAATATCAATATTGAAGAAGTGAATGGCGTAATGATGCTGGGTTCCAACCGGGGGGATATTACTGTAAAGGAAAGCTCAGGGCAGGTTGGGATTGTCGGTAACTATGGTAGATTGAAAACCCAGAACGTGAAGGGTGAGCTGTCCGTCTCAACTATCATGGGGAATATTGTTTTCAATGGTCTTGTGCAAGATGGGGATAAAGTCCGTCTTGAAACAGATCACGGGGCGGTCACTGTAAACTTGAACGAAGATTCCTCGCTGGCGATTAAGGTAAGTTCCACGAGCGGAGATGTGGCCTGTATGCTGCCAGGGATCACTTCCACTGCCAGGGCTTGTACCGGGAACCTGGGCGTGGGTGCGGGCAGTTTGTGGATCCGTACTGTCAGCGGTGCGGTCCTCATTCAAAAGATGCCCTGATCAAGTCACGGAGTTGCTATAAAACCTATTCCAGTGATTGATCTCTATGTAAGGTTAGAATTCTAATAAAATGATCAATGAAAGAAGAGGGGCTGAGATTGCTCATAAACCCTGCTCTAGAAAGGCAGAGTCGAATTGTAAATTTTCGGCTTTCTAGAGCAGGAAGGCTTCAAGGATATCCCCGCAGCCTGGACAGAAGCTGGCTCACGTACCCTCGTGCGAGTTTTGGGCAGACAATTTAACTGATTCCCGGATTTCTTGAACCACCACAGTCATTTCACTCGATTGAAATAATGCCATCCCCATAATGAGCAGGTCTGCTCCTGCCTGGACAAGGCTGGTCGCATTCCCGAGTTTCACTCCACCGTCAACGGCAATGGGAATCTCCTTTTGTATTTGACTCACCAACCTTTTTGCGGTCGCGATCCTCATCTGTGTCTCCGGCTGGATGGCTTGCCCCCCAAAACCGGGATAAACACCCAGCAAGAGGAGCAGATCGAGCTCGGCGAACAGGGCGGAGGCGTTCTCCAATACATCACCGGGCGTCAACCCCATTCCGACTTTCATGCCTTGGGAACGGATTCTTTCAAATGTCCGGTGGGGATGGGTGAGTGTATTCCACTGGACGATGATCATGTCTGCCTGCAGAGGAACGAAACTCAATAGAACTTCATCCGGATTGTCCAGCTCCAGGTGCACATGAAAAGGAAGGCGAGAGTAGGGGCGTAGAGCCTTCAGATGATCGGGAGCGAAGGCAAGGTTTGGAACGTAATGGCCATCCATCATGTCAAAGTGGAATGAATCTATGCCAGCGCTCTCGGCGCGCTGCATTTCATCACCCAGCCGGGAGTAGTCCGCTGCCAGTAGGGATGCACTGATCTCCATAAGGTTATGCCGGCCAAATCTCCCGGATACATTGAGCAGTATGTGCAGCTGTCTTTGCAGGATCAGGTTGAGTTGTGATTCCGCGGCCGATGACGACACCGCAAAGAGGTACGCCGTGCAAGAGAGGCAATATCCCCGCGTGAACGCCGCCGGCTATGGCAACATCCAGCCCTAGACTGCACATTTCCCGCACTATATCAACAGCCTTTTCATCCCACAACGTTCCTTCGGTCAATTCCTCATCGATGCTGCGGTGATAGAGGACTAGACTTATCCCGTGGGCTTTGAGCTCCTTTGCTCGTGCCACAGGATCCTTGACGCCGGTCATGTCTACTTCAGCGCGCCGTTTCCATTTGTTTGCTTCCCGCTGGACCTCACAGATAGTCGCCAGCGTAGTGATACCCTGGGTCGTGACGATATCCGCGCCAGCTTTGAAAGCCATATTGGCTTCGTAGGCGCCCACATCGCTGGATTTCAGGTCAGCAAGAATTAGTTTGTCTGGGTGGGCGATGCGCAGCTTTCGTACAATATCAATTCCCATAGATTTGATAAGCGGTGTGCCAGCCTCCAGAATATCCACATAAGGGGCCGTGGCTTCTGCAAGTCCGAGCGCTTGTTCTCCGTCCAGGGTATCCATTGCCAGTTGCAATTTGGGCATGCTGATTGCTCCTATTCACATTTGTGAGTATAATATCACACATGTGAATTGTAGTGAAAACAGGAAGTTCTGTCAATTGTTTGCGGAGGAATTATGGCCAATACAATGCGTGCAATGATCTATCTGGGCCCAGAGCAGATTGAACTGCGCACGGTGCCCATCCCGGAACCATCAGCGGGCGAATTGCTGGTGCGCGTCCGGGCAGCCACCACCTGCGGGACCGATGTTAAAACCTATCGGCGAGGACACCCGAAGTTTCCCCCGCCATTCATTTTTGGTCATGAATTCGGCGGGGATATCGTCGGAGTAGGAGAAGGCGTAAGAGCCTTTCGGGAAGGGATGCGGGTTACGGCAAATGTTTTTGCAGAGTGTGGGGAATGTTTTTACTGCAAACGGGGACAGGGCAACCTTTGCGCCAACCTGGTATATAACTTCGGTGCATTTGCCGAGTATATGACCATTCCTGCTTCCATTGTACGCCGGACCACTTTTGTGATTCCTTCGCACATATCTTATGAGCAGGCAGCTTTGCTCGAACCTCTCGTGACTGTGGTTCATGGATGGCACAAGGTCAGGTTCCAGCATGGCGAAACAGTGGTTCTGTTAGGGGCCGGCGGACCAATCAGCCTCATGTATTTGCAGCTCGCGCTCCGCGCAGGTGCCTCCCGCGTGATCGCGATCGGACATAGTTCAACCCGTCTGGCTGTAGCAGGAAAACTGGGTGCCGGGCATTTAGTGAATTCCAGAGAGACTGATCCCGTTGTTGCAGTGCATGATCTCACTGGTGGATATGGTGCAGACGTCGTGATTGAGTGCGCAGGGACGCAATCCACTTGGCAGAGTTCCCTGGAATTGGTCCGCAAAGGTGGAAGAGTACTGTGGTTCGGCGGGTTACCCGGTGGCACCCGCGTGAAGATTGATGCCGCCCGCGTCCACTACGGGGAGATCGATTTGCTTAATATGCATGGTGGCACTTCAGAGGACGCCTGTGAAGCATTTGAGCTGATTACATCGGGAGCCATGCAGGTTTCGCCAATGCTGAACGGTGAATTGCCTCTGGAAAAGGTGGAGTTGGCCCTGCAAAAAATGATCGCAGGGGAGGTGGTGAAGATGGTGATCAGACCTGATCTTGGAAACTCCGCGTAACTTTGTTGACACGCTTGGGTTAGAATGGTAAACTCACGTATGTGAAAAATAGTTCACATACGTGAATACAATCAGAGGAATGTATCAATGCCAGAATCCATGACGCCTCGTGAACGTGTTGCTGCTGCGCTGAACCACAAAGAGCCGGATCGTGTTCCAATTACACTCGGTGGATCTGCCAACCACCTGACAGAGCAAAGATATCAATTGCTTCGGGACCATTTTGGGGTTCAAGATGTCCCCCGCAGGACGCTGGTCGGCTTTTACACCACGCCCGATTACAACCGAATCCTGGATAAGCTTGGCACAGACTTCCGTTTTATCCACATACGCCCGCCTCAAAGTTATATTGCGAATTCCATGGTTGGGGATTTCCAGGAATTTGTGGATGAATGGGGCATTACCCACCGTCTGGTCTCAGGATACTACGATCTGCACGGAGCGCCCCTGGGCAGGGATTTATCGATCGAGAAAATAGAGAAGTATCCATGGCCGGACCCGTATGATCCGGCTCGTCTGGCGGGGGTAAAAGAGGAAGTTGAAGATCTGTATCACAACACAAACTACGCCATCGTTGCACATCGCCCTGTCTACGGCAACCTGTGGGAAATGACCCGGGCCCTGGTGGGGATGGAAAATGCCCTACTCCTGACGCTCAAGGATACGCATATCTTTGATTACCTGCTGGGGAAACTGGCCGAGGTGCTGGATGGTTTCTACGACGCATTCCTAAGTGTGGTGGGCCCGTATGTGCAGGTGGTGGAAATGGCGGATGATTATGGCACAAACGCCGGCCCGATGTTCAATCCCGCTGTTTACACAAAGTACTTCAAGCCTCGGTATAAGAAGTCGATTGAAATGATTAAGAGAAAGGCGCCCCAGGCCAAGGTGCTTCTTCATAACGATGGCGCCATACGGAAATTCATCCCTGACCTGATTGAGACTGGATTCGATATTCTTAATCCCATCGAAGGACATCTGCGTGGCATGGATCCCGTCGAGTTAAAACGGGATTTTGGCGGGGATCTCACCTTCCAGGGGGGGGTGGATGTTAAGACGGTGCTCAACAATGGCACAATCGATGATGTCCGACGCGAAGTCCGCTTACGGATTGAGCAGATGGGGGAGGGCGGTGGGTATATCCTTGCACCTGCTCACAACTTCAGTAACGATATTCCCCTTGAGAACATGCTGGCCTTTTTTGAAGCCGGACATGAGCTTGGAAAGTACCCGTTGAAACCATGATCTTGGAAGAGTTGCGTGCGCGGGTCCTTCAAACCGCTCTGCTCCTGCCGAAATACGGCCTGGTGTGGATGGCGGGTGGCACAGTCTGTGCGCGTGATCCCCAGACCGGTTACATCGTCGTTACACCCAGTGGACTGGACTACGATGATCTGACTCCGGAAGACATGATCGTCACCGACATGGAGATGAATCTTGTCGATGGTAAATTCCGACCCTCGGTGGCGCTCAGCCTGTGGATTGGTTTTATGCGAGCCAGGACTGAACTTAACGCGGTCGTCCATACGCACTCCCCATATGCGACCGCGTTTTCCGTTGTTTACGAGTCAATCCCGGTGAATACAGAAACCATGGCAGATTGGTTTGGCCGGCCCGTGCCAGTGACCCGCTACCTGAGTGTGGAGGATGCAGAGTTCCCGACCCTTCCAGTGCAGGTGATGGGAGATGGTTACGCTGTTCTGCTGGGCAATCACGGGCCGATCACGGTTGGGAAAACACTGAAGCACGCTCTCGAGCGTGCAGTAACTCTGGAGGAAGCCGCCCGTACCTATTCGATTGCCCGGACGATAGGCACACCTGTCTTGTTGGCAGAAGAACAGGCACGTGCCTCGTTTGATTATTACCATAACCGCTACGGACAGAAAAAACTCTAGGAGATCCTCGTGCTGGAATTCAATGAATCCCTGATCGCTTTTGACTTTGAGGCGAAGGATGCCCATCAGGTGATCGACCTGTTGGCCAGGAAAATGCACGCGCAGGGACTGGTCGTTGCCGAATATGGTGACCAGACCTGGTCTCGTGAACTGAAGCACCCAACCGGGCTGCCGACCCAGCCCTTTTGCATTGCCTTTCCACACGCGGATGCCGTGGGCGTGAATCGCTCAGCCCTAAGTGTGGCCATCCTGCGCCAGCCAGTTACATTTCAAAACATGGCAGACCCGGAGGAGGGACTGGATGTAATGCTGGTCTTTATGCTGGCCAATCGAGATCCGGAAGAACAAATCCAAACATTGAGAAATCTGGCTGTATTGTTCGGCCAGCCTGAAAAGCTTATTGAACTGCGGGATCAGTCTACTCTGCATATGGTCGAATCCTGGCTAAGACGAGAGCTCCGCCTGAGTTGAGGAACCAGATGTCAGATTGATTTCGAGAAGGAGGTACGTCTCTGGAGATGATTCATCGCCGCACTCGCTCGATAGTCGACTATCCTCTATAGAAGGAGAAAGAAGGTTTACATGAGCAAGCTGATTGTAGTTGCCTGTGGCGCCGGCATAAATACCTCAACAATCGCGGAAGATTCCATCCGGGAACGTATGGCCAAGGAGGGCTTTGCGGACGTGGAGGTCAAGCGCATCCTGATGGCCGATATTGAAGCATATCTATCGCGCACTGACCTGATCATGATTGTTTCGATGATGAAGATTTTTCGAACATTCAATGTACCTGTGTTTCAGGGCATGCCATTCCTGATCGGCTCAAAGTCAGAGAAGGATGTGCTCTTAGATAAGATTGTTGCAGTGGTCAAGCAAACGTAATCTGGATATCAGAATCCATCCATTGTAGATTCAAAGGAGAATGAAATGGCATTTCTATATAATGGAACTCAGTGGTTCCTTGGTCTTGGCTCATCGTTAATTGTGATGTTCGTTCTGATCCTGCTAGGCCTGATCTTCCGGGTGGGATGGCAGAAAGCAATCCGGGGTGGCATCACGACGGGCGTAGGTTTGGCTGGTCTGTTCCTGGTAGTCAATGTGATCATCAATGCACTACAGCCGGCTGTCCAGGAAATGGCGACCCGGTTTGGCATTTCGAAAACTCTTGTCGACGTCAACTGGGCTGATGCAGGGATTGCCTGGGGCTGGCCCGGCGTGGCAGGGTTGATCCTGACGATCATTGCTGTCAATATTCTGATGGTTCTTCTTAAACTTACCAAAACCTTGTGGACCGATGTCTGGTCCTACTGGCATGGTTCAGCCCTGGCCGGGTTTGTCTGGGCATTGACGGGCAGCGTCCCGCTTGGTATCGTGGCTGGCGTGCTTTACCTTGTACTCGGAAGCTTGATGAGTGATCGGACAGCCAAGAAATATCAGGAATTCAACGATATGCCCGGTATCGGTGTCCCCTGTGGTACCACCGTCCAGGCCAGCTTTGTAGCTATGCCAGTGGTATGGCTGCTGGATCGCATCCCTGGCGTGAAAGACTGGGATGCATCTCCTGAAGGTATTAAAAAGCGTTTTGGCATTGTGGGTGAGCCAGGTGTACTGGGTTTCCTGCTTGGCATGATCATTGGTGTATTTGCGTACGGTGTTCCCAGTGGAGATTTAGGTATTGCCAAGATCCTTGGCCTGGGCATGAATGTCGCGGTCATGATGGTGATCCTGCCCCGCATGGTCTCGATCATCGCAGAGGGCATTGTCCCGATTACTATGTCGATTGTCCAGTTCATGCGTGAAAGGTTCCCGGATCGCGAACTGTATGTTGCCGTGGATTGCGCCGTTCTGCTTGGACACCCTGCCGTCATGGCATCATCAGTCATTCTGTTCCCGCTCTTTGTGTTGCTGGCTGCAGTACTGCCTGGTGTACAGATGCTCCCGATCGCTTCTCTGGCAGTCGTCCCCTTCTGGGCAGGTGCGGTGGTACCTTACACCCGTGGCAACGTGATCAAGACCGTGATTGTACTTTTGATCTATTCCATTCCGTTCATGTATTTCTCGACCTTGACCTCGCCCGTCCACACAAAGACGTTCCAGATGATGGGCCAGTATGCTGATCAGATCACTCAGGGTCTCAAGCTTGCCAGTTGGGACATGGGTGGCGATATCCTGGGCTTCTTCATTCAGCGGCTTTTCGGGCTGTTTTCTTAAGTTATAGATTGGATCATGTGGGGCATCCGTCCTGAAACACACGGGTGCCCTATAAGTTAAAATTTATCGCGAGGCAAGCATGTTGAATTACAAGATCTGTGTTGTTGGTGGTCACTGCAGTAATAGGGTCATGATTGTTGCAGAACAGCTAACCGAATTCCTCGAGAAAAAGGGTATTCATTGCCAGATCTTTACGCATGTGGTTGCAGGTGAAGGTGGCTTTCCGCCGCGATCTAATCTGATCCTGCAGCTTCTACCAGCTTTCACTCAGGAGGAGGCTGGCTGCCCGGTCATTAACATCAAACCATTGATCGGTGATCCGGTCCATCCGGCCACTATCGAGAAAATACTGGCGTACGTGCAGCCTCCTCATACTCCGTAAAATTGCTAACCGAATCCGGCCTACTGTGTGGAGAGTCAATGCAACCTAAAGTCTATCTGGATTATTGTGCAACGACCCCTGTGCATCCAATCGTACGGGATCGGATGGTGTTCGTACTGGATGAGTGCTATGGTAACCCTTCCAGCCTTCACTCGGTGGGATCAGACGCGAAGCGTCTGGTCGATCAGGCTCGTATTGTTGTTGCGGAGGGAATAGGTTCCTTGCCGGATGAGATTTTATTTACCAGTGGCGCAACCGAAGCAGATAATCTTGCGCTTTTCGGGACCCTGCGCAGGTTTCTACCCAGCGAAGCCCACCTCATCACCTCGGCTATTGAACACCACGCGATTCTGCACGCTGCAAACCTCCTTGAACGGGAGGGATACTCGGTAACCCGCCTGCCCGTAGATAGACAAGGGCTTGTCGATCCAGATGCTGTGCGCCGGGCGGTCCGGCCTGAGACAAAATTGATCTCGATCATGCTGGTAAACAACGAAGTCGGCTCGATACAGCCGGTCAGGGAAATTGGCAGGATTGCGCGAGACCGCAGAGTGGCATTTCATACTGACGCTGTACAAGCTGTTGGTTTGTTCGCTGTGGATGTGGATGACCTGAATGTTGATATGCTCTCCCTCTCTGGACATAAGATATACGGTCCGAAGGGGATCGGCGCGTTATTCATTCATTCAGGGGTTGAACTATCCCCAATG
>JBLMZU010000485.1:0-5895 GCA_050258995.1 Bacteroidota bacterium | reverse complement strand
GAGGAAGTCGACAAGCGGGTTCTGATGGATCTCGATTATCCCTCCCAACTGTGGATGGAAAAGGAGATCAAGTCGGTCGCCAACGTGACCCGGGCGGATGTCCGGGAGTTCCTGCAGCTGGCCGCGGTGGCCGGGATCAAGCCCGAGTTCCAGGAATATGAGCTGCAGGATGCCAACCAGGCCCTGCTTGAAATGAAGCAGGGGAAAATTCGAGGCGCTAAAGTATTGAGAGTAGCGACAGATTGAAGTCTTAAGATGACCTTCCAAAAAGACCCCGAACAAAATGAGACACGGTACCTGCACAAGTTTGCCGATCTGACCAACAGGCGCGTGCTGGAGATCGGCACGGGTGAGGGCCGGCTGACCTGGCGGTATGCCGGGCAGGCCGCGAACATCATTGCCATCGACCCGGATAAGGATGCCCTGCGTGTGGCCATGATCGACCGGCCCTCCGACCTGGAGAAGAAAGTCCAATTCCCCAATGCCGTGGCAGAGCATCTGCCATTCTCCAGGGAGACCTTTGATATCGCCCTGCTGGCCTGGTCCTTCTGATGAATGCAACACGCGGGCATGGTCCATGCCCTGGAGGAGATCCGAAGAGTGCTGGTGCCGGAAGGGTTCCTGATCGATCTGCGTCCTCTTGCAGGGCAATGGCGCGTGGAGGTGTTCTCCGCGCGCGAAACCCGCCTGACCGGACGGATGACCGACATGCCGCCTGGCCTGGAGGACGATCAAGCCGCAAATCAGGCCATGGCGGAAGGCGAACGCAGGGGTTGGTTCCTCCGCGAAAAGGAGGAGATCTTCCCAATCCACTACATTTGGGATAGCGCCCGTGAGATGGAGGAATGGATCGACGAAGAATGGGAGGGTTTTGTTGCCCTGGGCGAGGAAACCCGGCGTGCCACACGATCTGCGTGGGCACTCGGCGATGCGGACAGCCAGGTCCGCGTGGAAGTGAAGGTTCTGATCACCAGGTGGCGAAAACTATAACCGCCGGCCCGACTGGCTGTCGAAAAAATACAGGCTCTCCGGATCGATCTCCACAGCCACAGCCTGGCCCAGTTGCAGATTTACGTCCAATGGACAAAGTCCGGAAAATTGGAACCGCCCCAGACGCAGGAAGACAGCCTGTGTTCGATGGACAAAGTCGGCTTCTAATGACTCCACCTGAGCCTGCAGGCCGATCCTGCTCGGAGAGTGGCCCGCCGGGAAAACTTTGACAGTTTCCCGCCTCACCCCCATCGTGACCTGCTGTCCCGGCGTGAGGAGTGGGTGGATCGCCTCCGGGAGTGGAAAGGAATATCCATCCAAAAACAATTGACCGTCCGAGACCGGTCCGCTCGGAAACAGATCCATGGGCGGCAGCCCGAGAAATCCTGCGACGAACAGGCTCATTGGATTTTCCGTCAGATTCAGATACGTTCCCACCTGCTCGACCCGGCCGGCCTGCATGACCACGATCTGGTCGGCAAGCGCAGCGGCTTCCAGCTGGTCGTGAGTAACATACAGGCACGTGACTCCAAACTGGTGCAAGAGACGCTTGATCTCCGTCCGGGTCTGGACGCGCAGCTTGGCATCCAGGTTGGCAAGCGGCTCGTCCAGCAGGAGGATCTTCGGTCCCCGGACAATCGCCCGCGCGATCGCCACACGCTGTTTTTCCCCGCCCGAGAGATTTCCCGGCCGGCGCGGCAGTAATTCCTTGAATCCAATGCCCATCAGCTCGGACGTATATTCGATGCGCTTGCGAGTTTCCTCATCCGGGACTTCGTGCAGCTTGAAAAAGAATGACAGATTCCCCTCATTATTGAGATTTGGATACAGCGCATAACTCTGGAAGACCATCCCAATCTGCCGCTTGCCAGGCGGCACCTCCCTCATATCCTCGCCATCGTACAGGACCTGTCCGCTGTAGCCTTTTTCAATGCCCGCCACCACGCGCAGCAGAGTGCTCTTTCCACATCCGGAGGGACCCAGGATCACGAAGGTGCGTCCGTTGGGGATCGTCAAATTAATCTCATCGAGCGCCTTGTCCCCACTTGCGCTGTTTGCAGGCTCATCCTCCTGGTTGCGTTCGCGTCCGGTTTTAAACAGCCCGATCGGGCCATGCGCCGGCGGAGCGGCATAACTGAAGCCAACATCCAGGAGTTTAATGGTAGCCATCTCAAGAAATATTGTATCATTGGCTCATTGAATGTTTTATTAACAGAAAAGAGGAGTGAATGGAAACTGTTACACATCCATCCCTGGAAGAGCTGGAAGCCGGCATGGAAATGATCCGCCAATCGCCAAAGGATCACGGCGTTCTGAGAATGATTGTACGGCGGCCCCAGGAAGATCTGCGCGAAGCTCTTCAAGAGGCGGAGCTCCTGCTTACAGACGGGCTTGCCGGTGATAATTGGAAGTTCCGTGGCAGCAAGTCCACGCCCGATGGATCGGCCAATCCTCATGCGCAGATCACTTTGACAAATGCCCGCAGCATCGCCCTGGTCGCGCAGACCGAGGATCGCTGGTCGCTGGCCGGAGACCAGTTGTATGTGGATCTGGACCTGGGCATGGACAATCTGCCCCCGGGTACGCGTCTGGCGATCGGCTCGGCTGTGCTCGAAGTTTCGGCGGTCCCACACAACGGATGCCGAAAATTCTCAGACCGCTTCGGCGTGGACGCGATGAAGTTCGTCAACTCGCCCGAGGGAAAGCAGCTTCATTTGCGCGGCATCAATACCCGCATCGTCCAGGCAGGGACAATCCATGTCGGAGATATCGTGAGCAAGCTTGAAGGGTAAAGCAGGAGGGAGCATGGCAGGTTTCCAGGCCGTGAAATCCAGCCTGCCCACCCACCAAACGTCATCCGACCCCGTATCCCAAAAGCTTCGAGAACGTTATGTATATAAGACTCAAAAAACTTCAGGAGGATCCAGCCTGAAATCAATTTGAGCAAACATTTTCCTGGATTTTTTCACCATCGCCTGACATTGTGCATCATATGTCAGGCGGTTTCTCTTAAAAAGCAAGCTACTTTAAAGGTAATTTTGAACGGGAGTAAATAAAATGAATAACAAGAATTCAAGGAAGCAGGCGCAGACATGTAAGGAAGAATTACCTCTGGATAAGGCAGCCTCCTTGGTACTCGACGAGAGCCGCATGGTTTTACCAGGCATCCAGGCACTTTTTGGATTTCAACTGATCGTGGTCTTCAACGATGCCTTTACACAGAAACTCAATATTTTTGAGCAGCGACTCCATCTGCTGGCGATCGCGCTGGTTCTGATCGCTACGATGATCATTTTTATCCAGGCGGTGTTTCACCGTCAGACGGCAGAAAAGGAAGTCGCCAGCGAATTCATACGGATCGCTTCAAGATTACTTCTGCTGAGCATGTTTCCCGTCGTAACCAGCATTTGCATCGAGTTCTATTTGATCAGCCGTGTCATACTGAATGATGTGCTTATGGCCGTGCTTTTCACGCTTGGCATCTTCTGCCTCTTCCTCCTGCTGTGGGTGGGGCTGCCTCGCATCGCAGGATTAAGGCACCTCCTGGCAAAATAAGGTAGGCTGATCCTTCCTATTTGTTTGTGATTTCCGCCTTTTAATAGTACAATTGTTCTATATTTCCCGTCTGTTTTCCCATTTCAAATATTTGACAGCACAAACCTGGATGCCATGCCTGTATTTCCCGGGATGTGTAACAAGCCCTTAAAAGCAGACGTTAATCAAAAGGAAGAAAAGTATGTCCCTCTATTTTGTAAATCTCGACGACCGGACCCGGCAGCTCATGCTCGAGGAAGTGGATTACGACATTGCCCACAACCAGCTGCACATCAGTCCCTTCCTGAGCGGACAGGGCCAGCAGGATTATGTCAACCTGCTGCGCGAGGCGATCCAAGCCGGGAGTGATGAAACCCTGGCCGAGCATTTGAAGGCTCACCGGCGGATCAATAAAACGATCAACCGGAAAAAGCCAAAGGGCGGATTTTCGATTGCAGCCACCCCAGCGAATGCCGCCGAGATCCTGGCCGAAAGCGAGTTCAATCGCTTCTACATCCGGGCCCTGGCCCGCCGCGCCCTCGAGGACGGCATTGCCGACCTGGTGGTCTACCGCGCCAAACCGGTGCAAAAACCACGTCCCGAATCGGAGGCGCTGATCGAAGCCACGCTGCCGCCGCAGGAACTGCTTGCGGACCTGCGGGCTCATCCCGATGAGCCTCCCACCCTGGGCGTTCCCTCAGGACCTAACTCAGGGTTGAGCGTCCGCCTGCCGTAAGCAGATCGATGCCCCTCTAAAAATCAATCGCTACCAGGAGCCGTCTGGCACCCCAATCGGGGTGCGAGGCGGTTTTGATTTGGAGAAGGACCGGGAAGGATCGAGCCAAGCCTGGCACATATAACATATACCCTCATCCTGCTTCTCCTTCTTTCCCGGTATCTCCAAGGGAACAATAGACAATATGCCCAGGAAACAAGCTGATTCAACTTCAGAATCGAAGGTCATCACAAAAGACCAGATCTCGGCCGGAGGCGTCGCCTTTCGCCGCGCAGGTTCTGAGATCCAGATGGCGATCGTATCCGTCAAGCCCAGCCTGCGCTGGCAGCTACCCAAGGGAATCGTAGACCCGGGCGAGACGCCGGAATTCACTGCTGTACGCGAAGTACGAGAGGAGGCCGGTGTCGAGACAAAGGTGCTGCGATTGATCGAAACCATTGAATATTGGTATCAAAGAGTACAGTACGGCCAGCACATACGCTATCACAAGTTCGTCCATTTTTATTTACTGGAATACAGGTCCGGCGATGTTGCCGATCATGACCATGAGATCGAGGAGGCGCGCTGGGTCAGTTTTGAGCAGGCGCTCGAGATGTTGGAATTCAAAAGCGAACGAGGTGTCGTGGAAAAAGCGCAGCAGATCTTAAAAGGCATGGAAGGAAAGAATCATTGACTTTCGATTATTCACTCGACTTTGGCCGGATCGACTTCCGCAAGAACCCCGAGCTTTATCGGATTGGAAAGGGCGAGCAGGGTGTCTTGCTGGTCGAGCCCTATAAGAGTGAGATCCTTCCATTTTGGAGATTCAAAACGCCCGAGATTGCCCGCCGATCGGCCAATAAAATCTATGACATGTTTCTGGCATATAAGACACAGGATGATTTTGTTGGCATGGACATGGCCCGCAAGTTCTTGCAGATGGGCTATACCCGCTCGCGCAGATATGCCAATCACAAATCCGGGCGTAAATACACACGCGACAGCAGGGAAATCCTGGAGCGGGAGGAGGATGAGCGCAAGGCAGTCTCTGCGAAAATATTTTATGAGAAATGGAAGTTGGCCCGCGAAGACAGGCGCTATCGGGAGCTAAAGAAACAGCATAAGGAACTGTATGAAGCCGAACAGAAAAAACCTGAAGTACGATTTCAGGCTTGTGAATTGCGGATCTCCTCAAAAAACGGCGTTCTTCGATCTTCCACACATTTGACTGCATACAGATAGAGTGCTGCAGACCAGGTCTGCCAGTTCTGCCCCATCGGCTGGCCATCCTGTGCCTTCAGCCACTCATTAAAACCATGGTCCAGATCCTGGTTCAACCTGGTATTGGAAACCTTTACAATCCTGGTCAGTGCCAGGATTTTTTCCTCCGCTAACTCATATCGTCCGGCTGCCACCAGTGCCGCCACATAAAAGCCGGCAATAAAAGGCCAGATGCCTCCATTGTGATAATCACCCGGCTGATTGAACCTTTCATAGCGCGGATGCCAGTCCGGATCCGTCGGCTGGACATAGGGGAAAAAATTGGGCGGCAGATCGAGTGCCAGAAGGCCCTTTTGCTTCATGCTCCTGCATTCCGCTTCGATCCAGTCGATCATCGCATTGGCCCGAGCCCGGGTGGCAATGCCCGACAGGAT
>JBLMZU010000484.1:0-15542 GCA_050258995.1 Bacteroidota bacterium | reverse complement strand
CCCCCCCCCCCACGCCAATGACACGAATCCCAATCACCCCAAACCAAAACAGGTTGGAGAGACAGTATGGCAAAGAAGAAGCATCAACAACAGCAACAGAAAAAAAACAATAATACGAAACCGACATACAATGCAAAGGGACCGGCAAAGAAACCCATCCACAAGGAACGAGGCACACTGCTGTCTGTCCTATATGTCCTGATTGGCCTGCACGGTGTCCTGGGAGCCTATATCGGCTACGTGACCCTAAAGACCGAGTATGTCAAGGCACCCTGGGTCCTGCCGGTGCTGACCCTGGTTTCGGTGGCTGCCATCGTGGCGGCCGTCGCAATGTGGTACTGGAAACAATGGGGAATTTACCTGTATGCAGTGGTATGCATCGTACAGGCCGCCGTCCATCTGGTGGTGACGGGCGATCTGTTTATCGTTTTTTATGACATCCTGCCTGTGGCGATCCTGGCCTATGTGATCAATCTGCAGTCGAAGAGAAAACTCTTCGAATAGCGTCATCTACATCGATTCAGAATAAAGAGACAGACTCATGCAGGACATCGCGGCTTCGGATAAGCCGCGATGTCTTCTGTTACATGCAAACAGGACGCTTGGTTGTGGTTGCCTCTCGCCATGTTGTGATGTTGGGCAGAGCCAGAAAGAGATGGGACGGATCCTTTGAAGGCGCACCGTCGAAAATTTCCGCGCTCCTGTCAAGGAATTCGAGAAACATCCGGCGGGGAAAAACTTTCATTCAACAGGTGTTGACTGTAAAATCAATAACCAAAGGATTACACGGTTAATACTTGATGGTATCTTTAGACGAAGGCAAATGCTTCATAACCAGGAACCATCCCATCTACGATGAGGCATGCCAGGGAAAAGGGCTCATTCAAAATGGACGAAAACGGCACTGAAGGCAGGCCTGATGATATTCAGGTCACGCTCGCGTCAACACAATACATGCTCACAGAAGGCGGCAGTGCGGATATCGAAGTTCTGCTTGCAAACCTGGGACCGAGCGATTTCTTCATTGTTAACCTGCTGGGCATCCCGCCGGGCTGGATCAGTACGGCGGGCCCCTCGGCGGTCTGGGTTGCTTCAGGCGGTCAGGAGAGGGTGGTTATCAATGTCCGGCCGCCGGCAGCTGACGGCCTCGTTGGTTCCTATCCAGGCCGGCTGTATGTGTTCAGCCAGGGCGTTCCGGAGCGAGGCAGGGAAATCCCCATTGTCCTGATCATCCAGCCGGAGGCCAGGGCTCAAAAGACCTTCGTCATGAACGTCGAAACAACGGAGCGTGGGGCCGCGCCGGGGACGACTGTCAAAATCCCGTTGCTGGTCAGCAGTTCCTCGCCGCGTACCGAGTTCCTGGAGCTTTCCGTCGAGGGTGTTCCGGCCACATGGGTATCGCTGCCCTCGCCGGTCGTGACCCTGCAGGCCGGCGAAGACAAGGTTGTGGATCTCTTCCTGCAGGTTCCGGCCTCGCCTGAGATCCGAGCCGGGCGTTATCCCATCAAGATCACACTGGTCAGTCAGAAGGATCCTGCCATCAGGGAGGAGGTGACGGTCAGGCTCATCATTGCCGCCTTCGAGTCACAGGGACTGGTGGGCGTGATGCTTAGGTCCGTCCAGTTTGCCGCCGCGCCGGGGGGCAGCTTTACGATCCCTCTGACTGTTTTGAACCGCGGCCTGGTCCCGGCCACATTCCGCCTCGGGGTGGAGGGGATTCCGGTCAGCTGGATCTCCACATCGACGCCGGTCACCGCCCTCAAACCAGGCGAAAGCAGGGAGATCGCCATCCTGGTCCGTCCGCCGCTCTCTCCGGCCAGCCAGGCCGGGCGACGGAAATTCCGCATCGTGGTGATCAGCCAGGAGGCACCGGACCAGGTGGTCAAGGTTGACTGTATTTTGACGCTGGCTGCCTATACCCGGTTCAGCACCACTCTCGAGCCCCAGACGATCGATGCCGGGGAAATGGCGCGGGTGCTCGTCCGCAACGAAGGGAATACGCACCAGGCCTTCCGCATCAGCTGCGTCAGCGATGGAAACCGGCTGGTCTTTGGTTTTTATGAGCCCGAGGGAGCCGCACGCAGCCCGGCCCAGGATGTGACCGCGCCGACTGCACCGCCAGCTCCGGTGGCGGCGAACGGGGGCCCAATATCCGCAACCCCACCGGCCCTGGACCCCACGGTCCTCCATATCCCTCCTGGAGAAGCCGGCGCCTTTCGCTTCACCGCCAAGCCGCGCCAGCGTCCATGGATGGGCGGTGCGGCCAATTATCCCTACCAGGCTACGGTGAGCGCCGATCACCAGCAGTCACCCGTCATGCCAGGGGAGGTGGTTGGCCGCGGCCTGATCCCGGTCTGGATCCTGGCGATCTTCCTGATCCTGTGTCTGTGGTTTGCCTTCTCGGCCACCTTCGCTCTTTTTGGGAACCGCTTCCAGTCCAACAGCGCGACCCAGACGGCGATTGCCGGAACGCAGCAGGTGATTGGCGCCACACAGACCATCATCGCCAATCAGACGGCCGCCGCGGCTGCGGGCCAGCAGGATACCGACGGTGACGGGCTCACCAATCAACAGGAGGCCCAGATCGGAACCGACCCGAACAATGCCGACACAGACCGGGATGGTCTGTTGGACGGCATGGAGGTGAACCAGACCCACACGAACCCACTCGTCCCCGACTCGGATGGAGATGGACTCCTGGACGGCGACGAGGTCAACCGCGGGACGAATCCCCTGAACGCGGATACAGATGGAGATGGGCTCCGCGACGGGGATGAGGTCCGCATTGGTACCAATCCCTTGAAACAGGATACGGATGGCGACGGGCTATTGGACGGGCAGGAACCCGGGCCATGCCCGAATCCATTGAATCCCGATTCGGACGGGGATGGGATCATTGACGGGAAGGATCTGAATCCCTGTGACCCGGCTAACCCTTCGTTGACAGGAACGGCGGTTGCCTCCCGCCCAACGCCGTCCTTCACGCCACCCCCGGTGCCCACGGCGGTTGTCCCCACCCAGACTTTCATCCCGGCCCCAACGGTTACCATGCCTCCCATCCAGCCGCTTCCCAGCTTCCAGGGATTGATCCTGTTCGATTCCAACCGGGATGGGAATCCTGAAATCTATGCCATCGATTCGGCCAGCCGCATGACGAGGATGACCAACAATCCTGCCTCCGATACCCAGGGCGTCTGGGATCCAAACATGCAGCGCATTGCCTTCACCAGCAACCGGAACGGTCAGAACGATATCTATATCCAGAACGCCGATGGCTCCAACACGATCAACCTGACGAACAACCTGGCCGATGATCAACAGCCGGCCTGGTCCAGCGACGGGCAGTGGATCCTCTTCACCAGCAACCGGGATGGCAACTACGAGATCTACGAGGTCCGGCTCAGCAACCTCGAGACCCATAATCTGACCAACAATCCTGGTAGTGATAGCCAGCCGAGCTGGATCCGTAACCGCAGCAAGGACCTGTCAGGGGATTACATCCTCTTTACCTCCAATCGGGATGGGAACAATGAGATCTACCGAATGAAATCCGATGGCAGTGGGGCGATCAACCTGACGAACAGCCCGGCCAGCGATCAAATGGCCAAGGGTTCCCCCGATGGCTCCCTCGTGGCTTTTACCTCCGACCGGACCGGAAACCAGGACGTGTACTCGATGCAGCTTGATGGACAGGGGCTGACCGACCTAACCAACAACCCGGCCAGTGACTTTGGCCCGGTCTGGTCCTCAGACCAGATCTGGATCGCCTACACGAGCGATCGAAGCGGTAATCGCGATGTGTACATCCAGAAACCCGGCATCATCGATGCCAGTGACGTGACGAATAGCCCGTCCAGCCAGGATCAGGTCTCAGACTGGCGGTAAAGCGAAAAATAGCGGGTAAACGCCAGATTTTAATAGGGAGAACGCCCCCCTTTTATTATTTCGAAAGGGGGGCGTTGAATGAAATTTCAGTTTGCTGCCCTGCATTCGATCTTCGATCAGCAACAACCCGTGAATTCTAGATGTATGGCGCCCTGCGCCGTTCTCCTCGGGCAGGGATATGATCTCGAACCAGGCGGTCAATCAACCTCACGGCCTTCTTCCATCTTCCCGGGTGAAGAGGGCGTTGAAATTAAGGAACCAGAGAGTCGGATCATTGCTTCTCCGCACCTCGTGCTCACATTTTGGCCAGGGACGTCAGCTGTGTCCCTTATAATGGATTTCAACTCGCGCTGCTTATGGAGAGACCAATGAATCCCAGCCATCTTCCCTCAAAAGGCATCCCGCATCTGACGCCGGCAAGCCTGGTGGGCCGCCAGTTCGGCAGAAATGCGTTCAACGGCATTCGCGTGGCGCTGGTCGGCTACTGCCCGCGACCGCGCCTTCTGGACTGGTATACCGCCCGGGACACGACCGACCAGTACTTCATCCATGTCCCACCGGCCAACGTGCAGATCGCCCGCCACAACGATATGGAATTTCTCTCGATCGCTCATGTTTATGGCGGTCCCGTATCCTCGGCACTGGTCGAGGAGCTCGCCTATTATGGCATCCAATACATTCTTGCCTATGGACTTGCCGGTGGACTGGGAACAAAGGAATTAAAGATGGGGGATTTTTATATCGTCGAGAAAGCCCTGGCACTGGACGGGACAACCCCGCACTATACCGGCGACAAACTCATCGCCTCGGACGAATTCCTAAACTTCAAAATCCAGGAGCTGGCAAAAAAAACAAAATTCGGCGAGATCCAAGCCGTCCAGACCATGACCGGGGATGCGATCTACAGGGAGTATGACGAAGACCTGGCGTACGCCAAAGAGAACGGTTGTGACATCGTGAACTGCGACTCGTCCCATCTCTTTGCCGTAAGCCGCAATGTCGGCATTCGAAGCACGGAATGCGGTGTGATCTCGGATGTGGCCATGGGAAAAGGCCAGGAATGGCAGAGCACGCTTTCGGGGATGTTATCCACAGAGGCGAAAACCACCCAGGATCCCATGGCACTTGTGGGCAGGATTGTGGAATTTTATGTAGAGGCAGTGCTGCCCGGGCTTGTCCGTGGCGAATAGCTCCCGGGATAAATTTTGGGGTGCGTCATCCTGGAATGCCGTTTGTTCCACGAGGGTCGATAAGAATTCCCCCAAACTTGTAATTTGCATTTAATATAGGAAGCGTATACTGGCATCATCAAACAGGAGGTGAAAAACGACGATTTATTTTCCCTGTTCAAAAATGCTTTCAGGCCCCATTTAAATCATTTACCAGACTATTTAATGGATCAGGAGGAGAGTCATGAGTATCGAGCTGCCAAAGGATCTTGAATATCCAGCCGGTTTTATTCACCCCCGGACAATTGAAGAGATGGAGAACCATACCAAGAAACTTACCTTCCCGGATGGGTTCTCCTGCTATGTACAAGTCGAACCAGGGGAAGCAGCCTTGATCTATAACGAGATCATCGCCAAACAGGAGTATTTCCAGAACGGTTTGTCTATCGAGGGGGCGCGGTGCGTCGTCGATGTCGGCGCGAACATTGGGATCTTTACGATGGCCGTGAAAATGAAGGCACCGGGGGCGGTCGTCTATTCCTTTGAGCCAATCCCGGACACATTTCACGTGCTCGAACAAAATATTGGTTTACTGGGCTGCTCGGACGTTCATTTGTTCAACTTTGCTGTTGGCTCTCAGGACGACGTCGAAAAAACCTTTACCTTCTTCCCCAACATGCCGGGCAATTCCACTTCCATCCCCGCCCTGAAAGATGACAACAAGCCCGTCATGGACCAGATCTTTGGGAAGGAAACTTCAGATTATCTTTATCAATCTGAAACGCGGATAGTTCCGGTTGTACGGCTCTCATCCGTGATCCGTGAGCAGGGCATCACCAGTGTGGATTATCTCAAGATCGATGTGGAAGGCGGCGAGATTTCTGTGCTGGACGGGATCGAGGAAGAGCATTGGCCGATCTTCAAACAGGTTGCCATCGAAACACATACGCCCCAACTGAGGGATCAGGTGTGTGAAATCCTGGCTCAACACGGCTTCCAGGTTGATTCTGATCTTGGCTTATCTTCCCCCGTGGGTGTTTCACTCGTGTACGCAAAACGCCAATCGGCAAACTGAGCGGCATCTGAATAGCAGACCTCCGAAATCTTTAGGACTTCGGAGGTCTTTACAATTAAGCCCGGGCAGGTGCTTGCCCTCAACATCCGCCGATGGTGGCCTTGATGATCAGGTCATATCCTTCCTTTTTGAAGCCTTCTACAACTTTCTCCTGGAGATCCTTCCCGGGCGTCAAAGCGATCATATAGCCCCCTCGCCCCCCTCCAGTGACCTTCGCTCCCAGGGCGCCATTTGCGAGAGCCAGCTCGCAAAGATGATCCAGGATCTCGTGCGACATTTCCATATCGACCAGGAGCTTGTGGTTCTCTGTCATGATCTTTCCCACGGTCTCCAAGTCGCCGGCTTCCAGTGCTTTTTTCATCTCGGAGCCCTGGGAGACGATGATATCCAGGCGCGAGCGAAAGAGCTCCCAGTTGTCCTTTTTCTGCTGATCGATGAACTCATCCAGGGCAGCCGTGTTGGCGGTGATGCCGCTGTTGCACAGGACGATCTCAAAGGAGGAGGGCGTTTTGATCTGTTCGAAATTCTGCTTCCCATCATTCAACCAGAAGCGCAGGAGACCGCCGTAGGTGGAAGCGGTATTGTCCACGCCGCTGGCGATGCCATGATAGGGGAACTCTCCCTGCCAGGCGACGCGGTTGATCTCTTCGATCGGATAGCCCAGGTCGAATTCGGCGTTCAAGGCCCGGGCCAGGGAAACGCAGCTGGCCGCACTGGCGCCCACCCCGCTCCCGGCCAGCAGGTCCCCGGCGACGGTGATCTTGATCGGATTCTTCCTGGCGTCGAAGTTCATCACTTCCAGAATCCGGTTGATCGAACCGACCTGCTGTTCCTTTTTCTTTTCCTTGTATCCCGGCACCTCGATGCGGTTGTCCTCCAGAACCCAGCCCTCGCCCTCGATCCTCTCCACCGTCGTCACGGTCTCATACGAGATTGCCGAGACGATCGCCGGAACTTCATCCAGGACGAATTGATCTCCGATCAGGATCGTTTTTCCAAAACCAGTTCCTTGAGCCATTATGATTCTCCTTGTAGAATTTCTTCCATTTCCTCGATCAGTTTTTCCTCCTTCCCGATCGCCACTGTGGTGGCCGCCGTCAGGCTGTGACAGGCATCTGAAAAACCGCCCAGCCTGTTGGTCGCCTCGGGAAGGAAGATATTGAGGCCCATTGCTCTACCCGCCCGGATCTCTCCCTCCATATACGGAGAGACCCGCATGGAAATCTTCACCTCGTTAAAATGGATCGCACCGAAGCCTGGGATCTCATCGGGAATGACCTGGAAACCGGCCAGGTATTTCTGCGGATCGATCAGGTCCGTATCTTTAATGGCATCGCAGAAGGCGCCGATCATTTTCACCCCCATGGGCATCAGGCGCTTCCCGACATGGAACCACTGGATGTGCGTGGTCTTCTTCAACGCCCCCGCCTGCAGCCTGGCGATCTCCTCGTTGAATATGCGCGTTCGGACGGCCTTCAGCTCCTCCACCATCCGGTCTGACTCAGGCGAGACCCCCTCCAGGCAAACCTTGACGCCCATATCCGGCCCGTTCTGGTAGTAGCCCACGCCTCCCAGCAGATCCAGATAATCGCCAAATTCCAGGACGGGGATTTCACCCTTGGATGTTTTTAAGACATATTGCTCGCCGTGCTCGATTTTGCGGATCTCCATCCTGCCCTGTTCGACGGCTTCCAGCGCCGCGTCGCGGTTCTGACTCACGAGCTCGCCATCCACGAAGAAGCCGTCTGCCACCGCGCCGACAGCTGCGATCGGGGCCAGGTCGTGGTTGGCAGGGTCCAGGGTGATCGCAAAAAGATAACAGGTCACCGAGCCGGAGATATCCCGGTCGCCTTTTAGGCCAAAGAGGTCCGGGTCAAGATTGTGAACCTTGGGGTCGGTGGAAGCAGAGGCCACATGATGGTCCAGGATCAGCGTCAGATTTCTCCCCCGGTTCAGTTCAGAGATCATCGGTGCAATTCGCCCTGCAAAATCGGCGAAGACAATGAGCTTTCCCTCCTGTTCGTACACTTTTTTCAGCACTGCGGGGTAGGGCTTTTCCAGGCAGAAGCGCCGGACGGTATAACCCTGCCTCTCGAATGCGCAAGTGAGGATCGTCCCGGAGGTAATCCCATCGGCATCATTGTGATGAAAGACCTGGACGGTCCTGTCAGGCCACTGCCTGACTTCGTCAATTGCCCGTTCCATTGCGTCAAACCAGTTGTTCAGCATGGCTCTCCTTTGTTCGTCGACCTCGCACACCTGAAAGGAAGTGTAGGGGGTTCTCGTGATAAGCAGGACCAACTCCATCGAACGCAGTGCTATTAAGTTTTGAATTACCCGGTTGTCCCAATCAGCAATCCAAGCGCTGGACAATGAGCATATTTTGCCTGGCAATGTTCCTTTATTGTTCTGAAAAATTATAATCCAGCCGGTTAAGAATGGGATAGTCTCAGGATGTTTGCGAGGGATGGACCTTGAGCCAGTCTGCGATCGCAGCCAGGTTGGCGAATGTATAAGTGGGCTGGAAGGGAGAGTTTGCAAGATCATCCTGTGTTGTCTCTCCGCTCAGGACCAGGCAGGTGGTGATCCCGGAGGTCTGGCCCAGGGCGATGTCCGTGTAGAGACGGTCGCCGACCATGGCCATCTCCTCGATGCGCAGGCCATACTTTTGGGCCACCGCATCGACGATCATGCGATTGGGCTTGCCGACGACCAGGTCCGGGTCGCGGCCCGTGGCGGCGCGCACAAAGGCGATCATGGCGCCAATGTCAGGCATGTATCCAGTCTCCGTCGGGCAGTTGAAGTCGGGATGGGTGGCGATATAAGGCAGCCCGGCGCGGACGAAGTCGCACAGCTTCCAGAGCTTTTGATAGGTCAGCGTGGTGTCGAACCCCAATACCACCAATTGCGGATCGGTGTCCGAGAGCTGAAAACCGTGCTGGCGGAACTCGTCCTCCAGGGCGGGTGTCCCAACCACATAAACAGAAGCAGACGGGTACTCTCCTGTCAGGTACAGCGCGGTCGCCTCTCCGGCGGTGAAAACCTTTTCCTCGGGAATGGGCAGTCCCAGCCGGGTGATCTTTTCTGCATAGATGCCCCGGTGCTTGGAGGAATTGTTGGTCAGGAATAAATAGTCGATGCCGAGCTCTTCGATCGTATCGATAAAATACAGGGATCCGTCGATGAGGCCGTCGCCCAGGTTGAATGTCCCATCCATATCCAGCAAAAAACATTTTACATTCAGAAGAGGTTCGTTGTTCATGAGTCGATTTTCGCCGCCTGTTCAATAATCTGCATGGGATGTGTAGCGCATGAACCGATCATCCAGCCCACTGATTGTAACGTAAAACGCGGGATGATTTCCTTCCTGGCCCTGGCATGGACGTATAATTCGTTGGGCTGTGACACCCAACCAGGAGAGAACCATGGAAGTTAAACTGGAATACGGCAACTGGATCCGGAAAAAGAACCTCATGATTCTGGGAGTGTGTGCGCTCGCAATGGGCATGCTGAGCTTCGTCCCGCTCGGTCCTTTCTACCGGCTGGTTACAACCGTTTTATTTGTAATCCTTCTGGTGAGCTTCCTGTTCCCGCTGTATTCCTACGTGATGTTCTCCCAGCAGGGTGGTGGGTTTCAGGACAAACTCTACGGCCTGATCATCCAGCGCCTGGGAAAGGATGTGAAAGGCAGGGTCCTTGATATCGGCTCTGGCAATGGGGTGCTGGCCGTAAAACTTGCCTGCGCGAATACGGAAGCCGAAGTCCTGGGCATTGATTACTGGGGGCCGGATTGGGAATATTCGAAGCAGGTATGTGAGAAAAATGCAAAGGCAGCCGGAGTGGAAGCCCGCGTCCATTTCCAGAAGGGTGACGCAGCCGCACTGGATTTTCCCAGCAACACCTTCGACGCAGTCACCAGCAATCTCACTTTCCATGAAGTGAGATCCGTCCCGGATACGCGAGCCGTTGTACGGGAAGCCTTGCGGGTTGTGCAGCCTGGCGGTTCCTTCGCAGTGATCGATTATTTTTATGAGGAGAAATGTTACGGCGAAAAACTTGATTTCGAGCACTTCCTACAGGAGCTGGGCCTGGCACAATTCGACGTTCAACCGATTAGTGAGCTGATCGCCATCCCGGCACTGTTGAAGCATCCCCGGATCCTCGGCAAAGTTGGCATGATCAGCGGCAGGAAGTAATGTCAGGCATACTGTTCTCGAAAGGACAATCATGGAGGATCCCCAGCTGAATTGGATCCCTGGCCTGCCTCTCATTTTCACACTTGTCTTCAGACTCGAAGCACGCTTCCAGCTTTCGAAGATATTTGTATCGTAGCCTTGTGCCGGCCTGGAAAGAAAAAATGTCATTCATGGAAACACTTATTCCGGATATCGTCTCGGAAGTTAAAAAAGTGAGAGGCGTTCGAGCGATCGTCCTGGGCGGATCCCGCGCCCGGGGCACGCATACGCCCTCCTCCGATATTGACCTGGGGATCTACTATGATCCAGCCCGGCCATTGGATGTAGCCGCATTGGGCGAGGTCGCCACCCAGCTCGACGACAGGCATGCCGCTGATCTTGTAACCCCTATTGGGGGATGGGGACCCTGGATCAACGGTGGCGGTTGGCTTCGTATAAGCAATCAGCCTGTGGACTTCCTTTACAGGGACCTGGAGAAAGTACAAACGGCGATCACCGGCTGCCTGAACGGAAATGTGGAGATCCATTACCAGCCGGGGCATCCGTTCGGCTTTCTTTCCTCCATCTACGTGAGCGAGGTGGCGGTCTGCCGGCCGCTGTGGGACCCGGAGGGAGTGCTTGCAAAATTAAAGCCTATTGTTCATCCATATCCTGACCCGCTGAAAAAGGCGATCCTCTCTCGGTTTGCCTGGGAGATCAATTTCTCCATCGATATTGCAAAAAAGAGTGTTGAAAGAGCAGACGTTGCGTATGCTTCCGGGTGTTGCTTTCGGAGTGTCATGTGCATGCTCCAGGCTCTATTTGCTCTGAACCGGGAATACTGGCTTAACGAAAAAGGGGCGCTGAACATTGCCGAGAGTTTTGAGATCAAGCCGGCGGACCTGCGAAACCGGGTGAACGAGGTCTTTCGTAACCTGGAGGCGGAATCGGGGTCTCTCCAAACGGCGATCGCACTGTTAATGGAATTGAGTCTGGAGCTGGAGCCGCTGATCCAGGAAAGTTGAACCCTGGTTGCAGAATCACCCTCATGTTCAAGAAATTTGGGAAGAGATTGATCAAATGGACGGGGATCGCACTTGCATGCCTGGTCGTGCTTGGCACTGTATTTGTTGGATATATGATTCTCCTGCACGACCGGCCCCTCGCACTCCCTGCCCCGACAGGTCCACATACAGTTGGACGGACCGAGTATGTCTGGGTGGATGCGAGCCGTACAGATCCACTTTCAGAGATAGCCGGGGAAAAGCGGCAGCTGCTGATCTGGGTCTGGTATCCGTCCTCCGCCGAAGGCTCGCCAGCCCCCTATTTGCCATCCAAATGGGTGGCCGCGCATAACCGGGACCAGGGGCTCGGCCGGTGGCTCGAGAGGGATTACTCATCCATCCAGACGCATGCCTTCGAAGACGCCTCGCTGTCGAAACAGGAGAAAACCTATCCGGTGCTGCTCATGCAGCCCGGGATGGGACCTGTGTCCACGGATTACACAATCCTCGCCGAGAACCTGGCCAGCAACGGATACGTGGTTGTTGGGATCGATCCCACCTACACTTCCAATCTGATCGTTTTCCCGGATGGGCGCGTCGTCCCACGCTCCGAAAAAGGGACAATCCCGGACAGCGCAAATGCCGCCCAGGCCGACGCGGATGCCAACCGGATCGGGAAGGTTTGGACGGACGATGCTGTATTTGCGATCAACCGACTTCAGGAATTGAACGCCGATCCCTCCAGTCCTTTCCATAACCAGCTTGACCTGGATCATTTGGGAGCCTTCGGTCACTCCTTTGGCGGCAAGACCGCCATCAGCCTGTGTGAAATCGACTCGCGCTGTAAGGCGGGCGCGGACCTGGATGGCAGTGCCTTCAGCAACGATCTTAAGGGAACGTTGAGACAACCTTTTCTGTTTATGACCCAGGGGAACTGCAGCAACTGTGATAGCATGCATCGCATGTACAAGGGTACACAGAACGCGTCCTACTATCTTTCCGTGGCAGGAGCCGGGCATTTTAATTTCAGTGATCTCCCTGTGCGGCTCTTACCTCCGGCGCGCCTCCTGTTCCGCCTGTTGGGATTTATCGGGACCATACCGCCGCAGCGGGGTGGGGAGATCGCCAACGCCTATCTGGTCGCATTTTTCGACAAGTATCTTAAAGGAATAGATTCGGAGCTGCTGCGGGGGGCTTCTCCCCAATACCCAGAAGTGAATTTTAATAAGCACGAAGCGTCCAGTTTTCAACATTTGTATTCAACGCTGCGCTGTTTCCATCGGCCCCAAAACGGATTACACTACACCGTGGCAAATTCCTTCCCGACACCCGATCTTCTTGCCATCCTGTCTGCAGGACGATCAGGGTGGTGGATGAATACATCTCAATATCAGAGGAGCTACGCATGAGAAAACTAAAATTGATAATCGCTCTGGCGATGATCGTCAGCTGGACGCTGGCTGCCTGCACACCGGCTGCAACACCAACGGCCCCGGCCGTGGCGCCGACCACGGTTGCTCCCACTCAGCCGCCGGCAAATGGAGCTTCGGCCTCGACGGGTCCGCAGAACGCGACCTATTTGATCGACGGCAAGCAGGTTACGCTCGTCAACGGTTTTGCAGAGACCGAGGCGGCGCCCGGATCCGCAACCAAGGTGACGACGAAGTACTTTGGCAACGCAGTCGATGTCGACCTGAACGCCGATGGTCTCATGGATTCAGGTTTCCTGTTGACCCAGGAGGGTGGGGGAAGCGGCACGTTCTTCTATGTGGCGGCCGCCCTCCAGCAGTCAGGCGGCAGCTACCAGGGGACCAACGCCATCTTTATCGGCGACCGGATCGCCCCGCAAAGCACCAACGTCGATCCGAACAACCCGGCCCAGTTCATCGTGAACTATGCGGACCGCAAGCCCGATGAACCGATGTCTGCCCAGCCAAGCGTTGCGGTCTCCAGGACCTTCAAGCTTGATCAAGGCTCACTGGCGGAGGTGAAGTAACCCCGGATATAATCATCAACATCCTCCCGCCTGCCTGGGCGGGCAAGCTCAGCGCGAAGCAGTCTCATTCAGGACCTGTATGCAGGTAATAATTGGAAGACTGCTTCGTCATTTAAGTGGTTTATGTTTTCAAGAGTCAGCCTTTTTATCGGGATCCTTTGTCTGGCAGCCGTTTTCAGCTCTTTCTACGTGTGCGACCGGATCTATGAACAGATTCCCCACACGGAAGATGAGATCTCCTACCGCTGGCAGGCGCGCGTCTTCGCAGAGGGGAAATACTTTATCCCGTCGCCGCCGCATGCCGCAAATACGTTCGTTCCCTTTGTCATCGACTACGAAGGCAGGCGCTTCAGCAAATACCCACCCGGCTGGCCATTGATCCTGTCGCTTGGTGTACGGGCGGGCCTGGACACCTGGGTCAATCCGCTCCTGGCGGGTCTGTGTGTCCTGCTGGCATATCTGCTCGGGAAGAGACTGGTGAGCGAGGCTGCCGGGCTGATTGCGGCCGCGCTGATGGTCACTTCACCGTTCTTTTTGCTCAATTCCGGCTCCTTCCTGTCTTCCAACCTTTCCCTTGCATTGACGGGAGTGTTTGCCCTGGCATGGCTGGAAGCATTCTCACAGCCTGTTCCCAGGTTCCCAATTCTGTACGCCATACTCGCCGGGACTTCCCTGGGCTGGCTGGCTTTGACCCGTCCGTTGACCGCCCTGGGCGTGGCGCTGCCGTTCGGGATCCATGGCCTGGTCCTCCTCTGGCGGGAGGACTGGACCGTGCGCAGGCGAGTCCTGCTGGTTGGCGGCCTGGCTGCGATCCTCGCCGGCCTTCTTCCTGTCTGGCAGTATCTCGTCACAGGCCAACCCTTCCTCGATCCCTACGCATTATGGTGGCCGTTCGACAGGCTCGGCTTTGGCAAGGGACACGGCATTTCACCCCAGGGCTATACCTGGCAGGATGCGGGCGAGAATATGGAGATCATGCTGAACGCCTCCCGCCGCGACGTGTTTGGTTGGGGGAACTATTCCTGGATCCTGCTGCCTTTTGGCGTCTGGGTACTCCGGAAGAAAAAGGTCGCCTGGAGCGTGATCGCCATCTTTGTTTCGCTGGTCTTGACCTATACCCTGTATTGGGCCCATGTGACCCGCTACGGTCCGCGCTATTATTATGAAGGTTTGTACAGTCTTACGATCCTGAGCGCGGCGGGGATCCTCTGGCTGGCCGGGAAAAATAGATTCCGGATCGCCTTCGCCACTCTCCTGATGGGTGGGCTGATCGGCTACAACCTGTTCGTTTATCTGCCTGCCCGGCTGGACTCGGCCCGGGCGATCTATGGCATCACGGGCTCACAACTGGCGCTGTTCCAGGCCCAGTCGGCACAGGAGCTTGTGCCCGCGCTGGTCTTTGTCCCGCTGAGTAACAAAACAGTCTATGGCAATTTGTACGGCGACTGGCCTCAATACGGAGGCCTGCTCGAGCTGGAAAACCCGGACCTGACCTCGCCTTTTATTTTCGCCGTGCAGCGCGGAGAGGCAGAAAATAATGCCCTGATCCAGGCGTATCCCGGCCGCCGGGTGATCTATTACGATCCCGGTGGGGTGGCAAAATTGCAGGAGAAGCCGGGAAATTGAAGCGAGTTCATGGGAGGAGGAGATACGTGTCACCTTCCAGGATTGAATGCTTCCCTTATAATCCAGGGCATGGATACCGACAGCAAACCATTCAGCGAGCGCGAAAATGACAGCTTCCGGCTTCTTTTCCAGGGGAAACCCCGTAAACAGATCGCTTCCAAACCGGGGGTCCCTTCTCGAGCGGCGATCTTTATCGAGGTCCGTGGATTTGTAAAGTCGATCCTGGATCCTGCCAGACCAGGGGAGGCAAACAGGATATGAAGCGAGCGGCGGCCATCCTTTATGCAGTGATTTCTGTAGGTGTGGTTCTCTTCCAGATCGCCCTGGCAGCCGGGGCACCATGGGGCGCGTTTGCGATGGGTGGTGCATTTCCGGGTCAGTTCCCGCCGGCATTACGTGTAACGGCCTTGATCCAGGCCGCGCTGCTGGTGGGCATGGCGGTGGTTGTGCTGGCCCGGGCAGGACTGATCCTGCCTGGCTGGTCCCGTGCTTCGGGCTGGCTGATCTGGTTCGTCGTGGGATTTTCAGCGTTGAGTCTGGTTCTGAATCTGGTCACCCCCAGTGCAGGCGAGCGGGCCATCTGGGCGCCGGTTGCACTCGCCCTGCTGGCGA
>JBLMZU010000483.1:0-9809 GCA_050258995.1 Bacteroidota bacterium | reverse complement strand
TCCACAGCTCATCCGGCACCTCCCAAATCGTTGGAAGAGATTTCTTTTTCTTCTTCATCATTCATCCTTTGTCGGCACAAAAATTATATGCCCTCAAAGGGTTTTGAGATAGTTTCTTAGTATTACAACGAGACTTCATATTACTACGAGACTTCGGGTATTACTACGAGACTTTAAGGTATAGACTCATGGACGAGCCATCGGGCAGAGAGGAGTTCGCCATGAGTCCAAAGAGCAAACGTGCCAATCGCCGTGTCAGGTGCACACCACCTGCCAGCGGGCGCAAGCCGGTGCAGCAGATCAGCGCTCGGGATGTGAGTATGACTGCGGATGAGCTGCAGACATTTCATCGTGAATTTCAGCCGTTGTTTCAACGCCGGGAACAGCGAGCCTGGTCGTTGCTGTACTTGTGTGGCCAGTTGTCGGATCTGGAGCGCAAGACGATCGAACCGATGGTACTGTCGCTGTTGGGAGCCAACCCGAATGCGATTCGAGGTCTGCAGCAATTCATTGGACAGGGAGAATGGGAGAGTGAGCCTCTGCTCTTGCATCTCCAGGAGATGGTTGCCAACTGGTTGGGAGAAGAGGATGGCGTGGTGATCGTGGATGGCAGTGGGTTTCCCAAGCAAGGGAAACACTCGGTGGGTGTGGCCCATCAATATTGTGGTGCGCTGGGCAAGGTTGCGAATTGCCAGGAAGGCGTCTTTCTGGCGTACGCCAGTCGTCGCGGTTATACACTGGTGGATGAACGTTTGTATCTGCCCGAAGAATGGTTTCACAAGGAGTCGCGACAACGATGGAAAGCTTGCGGGATCCCAGACGCGCTGACATTCTGCAGCGAACCGGAGTTGGGGCTGGAAATGATCAAGGCTCTGCATGACCGCGGTGTGCTTCCTTTCCGCTGGGTCACCTGTGATGAAAAATATGGCGGAAATCCCGCATTTTTGGCTGGAATCGCCAGTTTGGGCAAGTGGTATTTGGCCGAGGTGCCGGTCGATACGCGGGTCTGGCTGCGGACCCCTGCCATCGAACCACCTGGACCTGGCCTGCTGGGACGACCGCGCCTCTACTCGCGCGTCAAGCCCAATACGCCCAGACCTTTGGAACTGCGGGAGCTGCTGCTGCAACTGCCTCGATCTGCCTGGCACCGCCGCAAGATCCAGGAAGGCAGTAAAGGTCCGCTGGTGGTGGAACTGGCCTGTGTGCGTGTGACGCCGATCCATGATGCATTGCCTGCGCCCCGCTGCTGGGCGATCTTCCGTCGTTCGCTGGCTACGCAGCCGGAAACTAAATATTATTTGTCCAATGCTCCTGCCAATCTTCAGCTCACCGAATTCGCCCCTCTCACCGCGATGCGCTGGCCCGTGGAGACCACATTCGAAGAAGCCAAGGGTGAAGTTGGTTTGGATCACTTCGAAACACGAACCTGGCGTGGTTGGCATCATCACATGATCCAGTCCTTCCTGGCGCATTTATTCTTGGTCCGCATTCGTCTCCTGTTTCAAAAAAAAGTCCCGCACTTACCACAGCCCAGGCCCGACAGCTCGTCGCACGTGCGGTCCGCGACGAAGTCATCGGCCTCCCGGATCTCTCTGCCATTCTGCACTACCGTCAATCGCGCAACCATGCGTCCTACCAATCTCATGCAAAGCGTACCCGTTCACGCTTGCAAAAGCGAACCACGAATCATCGCAAACGCAAAGTCTCGTAGTAATACCCGAAGTCTCGTTGTAATATGAAGTCTCGTTGTAATATTAGGCATGGATTGGCTCAAATATGCCCTAAAGAACAATCTGCACTTTGAGCCATTATTCCAATTTCAACCACTCACTTCAAATGTTAATGTACGGTAGAGAAATAAATATATAGATCGATGTTAGATCATCAAGTACACTGCCACCGCCGAAAAATCCACCAGAGCGTGGACGATCATAAAGTAGGGCAGCAGCGTCGGGCGGAGCTTGAGGAAAAATCCTGCAAATAGGGCAAAGGGCATGTACATGAGGAGTCGCCAGAACATAAATCGCGCGTCGGGTATCAAAGGCAGAAACATATGCTGCGCGCCGAGGAAGAAGGATGCGATCAACCAGGCGATCCAGCCATTCTTCAATTGAGCTGCAATTCCTGGCATGGAGTAGGCAAAATAGGTGGGCAGTTCGGCAAATGCAACGGTGATCGGAAAAAGCAGACTCACGACCAGCGCCCAGACAGGCAGGGTCTGAAACAGCATATACACAGGCGTCATACGATCGCCAAAGATTGCCTGGCCCAGGATATTCATGGGAGCACCTGCAACCGGTATTCCGATCACAGATGCACCGATGAACCAGAGCAGATCCTTCTTCCAGGTGGCACGCGAAAATTTAATGGCGTCGGTATATCGTTTTCCTTCACTGCGAAAGAGACACACAAGCAGGTAGATGGAAACGATATTTGCAAAGATCGCCATAAAGGGCCAATACCGCGCTGCTTGCATCCATGCCGGAGATATGCCTGCCAAAACCAGCACAACGGCAATCAGAAGCTGAAAGAAGAAGAACAGGGCAGAACGGGACAAGAGCATCAGCCAGGGCCGGGAGGCTGGATATGCTACGGGAAGCTGGACCTGTGTTGGCCGAGAATCAACGATGGAATTTTGCATGAAAATTTTTCCTTTAGGGTTTGGATGGTTTCACATACACCGAAGCGATTCCTGCACTTTGCGCGGAGGTCAGCACCAGTTCATAGGTGCCGGGCGGCAGGCTTTTTTCCCATAAGCCACCATCCTGGGCGGCGCTGTATCCTTCCCCATGTAAAACGACGGATTTCCATCCATCTGGTCCGACAACACTGAGATCAAAGTACTTTGTGTCAATGTTGCGGACCGTTATAAACACACCGGCCAGACCTGGCTGCTCCATAGTAAAACTAGCGAGCGCCTCCGATTCATAGGGCCGGGATGAAAGGTCGATCCGTGCCACCTTTACAAAATCCGGGGGAGGGGAAAACCGATTTGCAGAATTTTGGAGGGCTGATTGATTGAACTCGAGGGTGACAAAGCTGCAAAGCAACAGAATGCCGGTCATGGCCGCCAGCGTCAGCCGTATCCCGGGATTGCCCACACTCACATCGGGGCTGCTGAGCATCCGAAACTCAGTCCGCAGCCCGTCGATCCTGGAGAGAAATAAAATCCATCCACCAGAATAGAGGATCAGACCAAGCAAAGACAGAAGCAATGGCGGCATCCCACTGTAGATCAAAAAATTCGTCACATCATCGGAAGGCGCTTTACCCAATACAAGCAAGACTGGAATAAAGATCCAGGCCAGGAGCGTGTTGACTACGATCAGGGAGGAGAAGAGCTTCAATGTCTCCATCACAAAATTGCATTTGCGCGGGACAAGGCTGATAAAGATCGCCCAAACCAACAGAGGCAGCAATGTACCCGCTGCGCTTCGAAACGCGAGCTGGGCCTGTGTCAGGTCTCCACCTGCCAGGCCGGCGTGGGCGCTCAAATCCCAAAAGCTGATGTCGAATTCTGTCAGCGACTGGCCAAACAGCCAGCCTGCCAGCACATGTCCTGCTTCATGGAGGAAGGTGTAGAGGAAGAATACAAATAGAAATACAAATAAAATCATGAAGATCGAGCCAAGGACTGTTCCAGGGTTTCTTGTTGTTTTCATAAGATATCTCTATGAAAGACAGAGCTACAATGCAACAAGGCCTCCAAAAACGCTTTACTCTGCCTGTTCGCCAGGTCCGCCAGCAAAAAACTGTAAAAGCCGTTGGTTGACATACTCCGGCTGGGCGAGAGCGGTGACGTGATGGGCTTGAGGAACGCATTCGATTTCCACGTCTGGTATTAATTTCCTCGCCGCGCGTATGGCAGCCTGAGGCGGATAGATCACTTCCTGCTCTCCCAGAAAGAGAAGCACCTTTGCCTTGATTTGAGCGAATTCCTCCTTCGAATAGACTCGTGGGAACACCTGGTTAATGGATAGACCATAGACCAGGGAATGGTAGAACAATGGCTCCCAGGATGGGTCAGGCGGAAGACCATTTTGCATCCAGTCCACACTGTGACGCATCGCGTTCTTTAACCCAGGCAGTTTGGGGAGGAGAATATACAGCATCTTGGGAATAAACATATGAAAGTAAAACGCTGGCATCGAATGAATGGTTGCTGCCGGACCGATCAGGACAAGTTTTTGTATCCGTTCGGGCAGCTTCATGGCGTAATACGCGCCTGTAAAACCGCCATAGGAATTCCCAACCAAATAGAGCGTGTCGATCCCCAGCCCATCGATCAATTCTGTGAACCACTGTAGAAATTCATCCATGGATTTGATGGGTTTGCGGGCACAGCTTCTATTCCCCTCCCCGATGATATCAACCGCATAGACCCGGTAGGATTGGCTGAGCGACTCCACGTTCCGGTACCAGGATGCGGCTGTAGCGAAGAAGGCATGCAGCAGCACAACCGGGGGTGCATCTTCCGGGCCGCTGGCAATAACATGGGTCTCGCCAAAACTAGTTGGGATGGTAAATTCCTTATGGGCAACCGGCCACCGGTCAAGGATGGATTGATAGGCAGTCAGGACCTGGGCTCTGCCTTCGGGAGAGGTGAACAAAGAAATATATTCAGGCATGGAAGTATCCTTTTTGATTAGAACAATCCCCACAATACGTGGAAGACCATATCCGTCCAGAAATGGACACCGATTGCAGCGACCAGCCCGTCCTTCATATAACGCTCGCCTGCGACCAGGCCGACCACACCGTTCAGAATGAAGATCTCGACAATCAGATTGGGACTCAACTCAGCCAGCGAGGAGGCGCCGGTCAGCACAAGCATGGTTCCAAGATGGCTGGCTGCAAAGGCCAGCGCGGCAATTATGTTTGCAACCCATAAGGCCGCAGTTCGCCCGTTTAAGCGCTTGAACAACCAGTTGAGGATCAGTGCCCACAGCCCGAAAACAAATCCGCGGAAGAGGATCTCCTCCCCGATGCCCGCGCTCAGAGAGGCAATCATCGACACGGGAAATCCCGGATGGACGATGCGACCAAACCCGTTAATGGGCGCAAAGACCAGATCCAGGATGACAACGAAGATGCCACAGACCAGCCCAGCCAGGAGCGGGATTAAAAGCCAGCGCCGCCAGTTTCCCTCTTGGCTGAAGATGCCAGGCAGACCGAGCTTGCGCGCAAACCAGTAGCCCGCCAGCCCAGCCAAGCCATAGACGACCGGCACGATACCAGCATTGGCCAATCCAAGCGCCATGTTGGAAATTCCCATATCGGGCATGGGCATGCCGGCAGTCGCAGCAAGCTGATCCGCAAAAAACGCGTAAGTGATAAATGCACAGAGCGCATACACCACAAGCAGGATGGCAAAAACAGTGAGTTGTTTACGATGGTTCACAGGGGCTCTTTTTTCTTTCAAAATGAAATCGTCACGATGTTCATGAACAGGAAAATGGACAGGTTGCCCAGGTCAGTCAGAAAGTGAGAGAGGATGGGCAGGCGCAGGCTCTTTGTTTTGAAATAAAGGAGAGAGTAGAACAAGCCCAGGAATACAACAATCATCCAAAAGGGGATCAAGGCGGTTGGATGTGCAGGATCGAACCGGTTGGCTTGTGAGTACACACCAAGCATAAGGGGATGAATCGCAGTGAAAAGCACGCAGGAATAGATGACTCCCACAGCGCGAGGCAGATAGCTCATTTCGTCCAAAAGAAAACCGCGCCAGAAGAGCTCTTCACAAGTGGAGTTGATCACGGCAAACAGGAACCAGAGAATGACAAGTCCAATGGGGCGCATTGCATTCATAAAGGGAAAGAACAACAGGGGGAATGAGACGAGCCCGACTACCACGGCAGCCAGGATCCACCATTTGCTTCCCTGCGGCCTGCGGAACCAGCGGCTCCAGGCCTGCCGCTCGCCCAGCAGCCAGATGATCAGGAGTGTGCTTCCCCAGTAGGTCAGCGAGCTTCCCAGCCAGGCCCAGTTTCCGAACTGCGACCAGAAATACCGTGCTGCAGAATTGGCGATGACGATGACAAGGATGGGAGATACGAGCACCCAGAACTTATGCAGGCCCTTTTGTTGCGTATCGATTTCCAGTGCAGTCATTTTGGTACTCCTTCATTCCCGCAGAATGGTTGTTGAGCTCTTTCAGTTGTTCATCAGAAGAACCGCATAACCACCAGGCATGACCATATCCTCAAAAAAGTAGAGAGTTCTTCGCTGAGTGACTTTTGAAATTATGGAAGCGGACGATGTTTTTCATGCTATCCCGCCGCCATCCGTTCTGCGCGTTCCTTGATACCCTGCATCATGCCGCGCATCATGATGAACTCGCCCGGGCGCATGACATTCCAGAACCAGCCTCCCATTTCGCTGCGCGAGCGGATGACAAGCCGCGTAGATCCATCCCCCTGGGGCACCATCACGAACTGCCAGACTTCGACCCATCGGTCAGCGTCCTGGTGTCCCAATACGATAGCTTGATCAGGATCCATCCTTGCAACTTTATAGGCGGGCGGCATGTTTTCATCGGGACACATCTTGACCTGGCCGCCAACTTTTAAGTCCTGCCACTCTTCATGGATGCGGTCCGCATTGGTATTTTGGCAGCGCAAAACATTTGTCTCAAACCAGTCATAACTGTACCAGCCGGCCTTTCCTGCACCAATCTGTACGATCCAGGGATAGATCTGCTCCGGTGATGCGTTGATGGTTATGGCGCGGGTATAGCCAATATTCGGGGACAGGACCAACTCATCCCCCGGTAAAGAGCCGCTGATCTCCTGCTGGTAGGCTCCCCAGCGATCCATCCAGGGGACAAGGAGAGCTGTTACAACAATCCCTACAATAACAACTGTCAGAAGAATACCAACGATCTTGAGAAACCTTTTCATGTCATATCTCCTTGTCTCCCATGGTACCTGCATGGCAAAAAAGACTCCCCCATCGCAGGGGGAGTCTTTACTATCCAAGTGGATAGTATGGAACGAGAAAGCGATTCCTGCCAGCGGCGCCTGTATACCCAGTCTCTTACGCTAGCCACTTTCAGGCAGCTCTCCGGCTACTCTCACTTTATCTTCCCGTATATAGGCCAGATCGGATGCCTGCTTCCTGGACAAATTTCGCGGGCCATATAGGATGACCACCGCGACTGAAACCAGGAACAACAGAGGACCTGCAGTCATATAAAAGATCATGGCCGGCATGAGTGTGACGGCGCCGGTAATGAATACCCCCGTGAGGTTATAGCACCAATGTGCAAGAGTTGTGATGATCGAGCTGCCATACGTATTGTTGTACAACCAGGTCAGGTACACTGTTTGCGTAACAACCAGGAGCAAATAGATGGGCATCGGGATTCCCATCCGGGAGGCTTCCGTCATAAAGAAAAGCGGCAGATGCCAAAATGTCCAGAAGGTACCCAGGATCAGGCTGGAGACCAGGGCATTGTATTTTGTCTCCAATCAAGGCAGGGCAAATCCGCGCCAACCTGCCTCCTCCGCGAGCGGTCCGGAAACAAATTGAAAAAACGTTATTCCGAGCAGGGCAGACATCGTTACACCGGGCCTGAGCCCGGGTGGGGAATTGCCCAGCGCACTATAGATCAAAGCGATTGCAAGCGGACCAAGGATCATGAACGGCGCAGCAATATACCAGCCCGGATTCATCCCCCAGCGAGTAAATCCTGAGAGCAGACTCCTCATCTGACCCATACCGCCAATCATCCAGGAAATGAACAGGGCTACGAATTCAGCCCTTCATTTCATTCTCCTTCCCCAAGGAATCGCCGATCAGGCTGTTAACGTACGCAGAATGGTCTCGAGGTATTTATAGATCAGGGAAATGTGTCCCTCGCCCGGATAGAACTTTGCATCCACATTCGGCAGTTTTTCCGCCAGGAACTTTCCGTGAGCAGAAAATGGGGCATTGAGATCATCCTCTCCATGCCAGACATGCACCTTCATGCGAATGTCCTCGAGACAAAAGCCCCACGGTTTCCAATACAATGCGCCAGCTTCGGCAGGTCCCAAGCCACCCTGGCGAAGGGCTTCCACACCACCATCCATGTTGTTTGCCATGATGTAGGGATGTGCCTGGATATATTCAAAATCTGCCTGCGCCATCATTGCCTGTTTGGCAGACTTGGGAAGTTGGTCACGCGGGGCGTTCTTGATCGTGTTCCCCATCATTTTGAACAGCATCCATGTCAGCCGCGGTTGGATGCGGGCGGTCGTCCATAACATAATGGTCGGCATTCCTTTTGTGGCGCCGGGAGCGCTGAACGGCTGGGCAGCAATACTTACCGCGCCAACCGCTGTCAACCGGTCGGCTAGCTCGTGAGCGCACGCAAGCGTATATGGACCGGAAGCCGAATATCCCATCACCGCAAAACGGTCAAAGCCAAGATGGTCCGCCAGGCAGGCGACATCCTTCGGCCAGTCCATAAAGTGGTGGTGAGGCTGGTAACTCGATAAACCGAATCCGGGACGGTCCACCGCGATGACGCGCACGCCCAGCCGCAAGGCGGCGGACTCTCTGTCCAGGCCGCCAAACTCGATCCGTGAGCTGGGCCAGCCGTGGAAATAGAACAGCGGTCTGCCCTGTGGGTCACCATATTCAGCATAGCCGAGAGTTCGCCCGTCAGACAGCTGAAATGTCTGTTGCGTCCGATCTGCTTGTGTAAGGTGGATATCCATGATGTTCACTCCCTGGGCCAAGATTTACATTATCGTAATGGGCACACAAGGAAAACTCCCCCATCGCCAGGGGAGTTTTCTACTATCCGAGTGGACAGGTCGATCGTTATGGTTCATGCCTGACATCCTTGGTTGTGAACAGACAGTCTTTTTGCTGGCATTAACCTGTCACAGTTTCCAATTCGCGCTTTTCCATAGGCTGTGCGGAAGGATCTGGCAGGTCGGAGATATGGCGCTGAATGGAAAAGATCAGCCCGGCTGCAAAGAGACTTAAGACCACGAACGGTACAACATAGGCAGCATATTGAGCAGGTGCCAGGATCACTCCATCCATGGCCTGTACGATAGACTGAGAGACCACGACCAGACCAATAGTGACATTAACCGTGATCAAAATGGAGGCTAACAGCGTTCCCCAGGGACTGCGGCGCAGTACCAGGATCCCCGCCAGATAGATCGAGGGGAGGAGAATGCCAAGGTCCAGGATGTAAGTCACTTCGGTTGTGTACGGACCAACTGTAACCGGCATGCTGTTGGAAATGAGAGAGCTGACGATATCCATCAACCAGACGAGCAGGGACAGCCCGGCGATAAAGAGGAATACCGCGATCCAGACCCGCGGCAGCCTGGGAGAGGTACGTGTTGCAAGTGTGTCGAGATCCAGAGAAAGGAAGGCGGTTACAAGAGCAAAGAAGCTCAGGGAAAAAGAGGCGATATAAATCAGCAGGATGTCGTTGTAGGCCGCGCCAAAGGCCAGCGAGGTGGCGTTATACAGGAAATAAGCCAGCATGCTGGTCAAAAGCAAACCGCCGCGCAGGGAGCCGCGCCGGTACCGGACCAGGGCGGCCAACAGTACAGGGACACAGACGAAAAGAGTCACCGCGTCGGTGCCGCGGAAGGTGGGGGCTTTCAAGGCTGTATCGTCGCGATAAATGCCCCGGCCATAAATTCCCACAGTCTCGCCGTGCAGGGTGGTGAACTCGTGCGGGCCGGGTCCACCTGTTGAAAAAAGGCCGATACTTGTGTAAGCGACAGCCAGGATGGCGACCAGTAAAGTAAGAATGGTGAGTGTGTTGGATTTTTTCATGGCGTTGTAAGACTCTTAGA
>JBLMZU010000482.1:0-8056 GCA_050258995.1 Bacteroidota bacterium | reverse complement strand
TTTGGGATCGGCAAATGCCAGGGCTGCGAAAACCCCGATGTCCTCCACGGCGATCTTCTGCACGCCTTTTTCAGGGCGCAGATTCATGCCGGTGTAGGTGCCGCTCAAAATATAGGGGCGGGCCCAGTTGTCGTTGTCCATAAAAGCAACCGGGCGCAGGATGGTGTACGGCACGCCCAGCGTGTGGATGTATTGTTCGATGATCCACTTGCTTTCGAAGTGTTTCTGTCCCATGCCGCGATGAGCAGAGCCCACGGAGGAGTACACGAGATGCTGCACGCCGGCAGCCTTGGCAGCATCGGCGACATTCCTTCCCTGCCGGATCTCACCTTCATAACCGACGTTCGGCAGCCAGAAGTTCTGCACGCTGAAGACGCCGTACGCGCCCTGGAAGGCCGCCTCCAGGTCGGCGCGGGAATCCATATCGCCGGCAACGAGCTCGGCCCCCGCCTGGGCCAGTGCCCGGGCAGCCGGCTTGTTCACGTCCCGTGTGAGCGCCCGCACCTTCCATCCATCGGCCAAAAGTTTCCTGGCCACCGCGCCGCCCTGCTGGCCGGTTGCACCGGTAACTGCGATAATTTTATCCTTCATCTTTTACCTCTATTGTTTTTGGGATTTTTGTCTGATTGCGATCTCATAACTTTCACGAAGCAGAGTGATCGCATCCTCCACATCGTGTTCCTGCCGGATGTAAAAACTGACCCAGCCGGTCTCGGGCAAAATGTGATGGGGCTGGGCGCGCCCCGCGGCGACGATCGCCTCCCGCACTTTTTTGGGGAAGGGGATATCCACCAGATGGTCGCCGTGGATGTGGCCGATCTCGCGCCGGCCGATGACGTATTCGACGCCGCCGAAACGGTGCGGCTGCACGCTCACACCGGGCCAGGCGCTGGCAGCTTCCGTAATTCGTGCCTGGGCACCCAGAACGCTCATTTGGCCTTCCTTCCCCGGCCCAGTTTTTTACACAGCTCGCCCAGCATTTCCTGCTCCTTTGCTGAGAGCACCGAGAACTCCTCCACCAGGGCGTCGATATGACCCGGGAGCACTGCTTCCACCTTGGCGTGCCCTGCGTCCGTTAATTGGACGTGGATCACCCGGCGGTCCATTGCATCGCGCTCCCTGCGGACCAGCCCATCCCGTTCCAGGTTGTCGATCACGGTGGTCATATTGCTGCCGCTCTTCAACACCTTGGCACTGATCTCGCCCTGGGTCATAGAACCCAGGTGATACAGCGCCTCCAGCACGGCGAACTGGGACGGGGTCAGGTCTCCAACCGTATTGCGCTCCGCCAGCCGCCCGAGGAGGGAATTGGTGCAGCGAGTGAGCTTGACGAAGGTGTCCAGTGTGCGCCTTTGGGCGCGGGTTCCGGCATAGTGGGTGGGCATGAGATCTACTTCGAGTTTAAATATTTCGATGTCGAAATATTAGTCCATCAGGAGTGGGCTGTCAAGGAAGACCGACCTGGTCTTTCGACTAGGCCGGCCGGGTTACTGAAGATATTTATTTAGGAATTCAAGAATGGTGAAATTGAGCTCCATGGGGGAGGGGGTCAATGGCCCGTTGGACTCGAGAAAGGAATGGCCGCCATTTTTGACGATCACCAGCTGGGCCGGCACGCCCGCCTGCACCAGCCTGTCGTACATCAGCTGTGACTGCTGGTAGGGGACCAGGTTGTCGTGATCCCCGTGGATCAACAGAAAGGGCGCATCGTCCGGAGTCATGTGCGAGATCGGGCTGGCTTCCCTCATGTTGGTCTCACTGAACCCGATGCGCTTCATGGTCTCAATGTCGTTGCTGCCTGCATGGGGGAACGGCTGGGAGAGATCCATCACGCCCGCCAGGGAGACGACTGCCTGGACACGGCTGGACTGGTCGAGATACTCACCCACATCCCAGGGGGAATTTGGCTCCGTGGTTCCCAGTAATGCAACGAGATGCCCGCCGGCACTGGCTCCCATGGCACCGATGCGATTCGGATCCAAGTTGTACTCGGCTGCGTTCGCCCGGAGGGAACGGACACCGCATTTAACGTCCTCGATCATGGCCGGGAAGGTGGCCTGCGGGTACAGGCGATAATTCAGCGATACGACCAGATAGCCCATGGAGTTTAAGCCACTGGCGAAAATAGCAGCTTCCGATTTATCGCCGTGCATCCAGCTCCCGCCGTGGACGTATACCACTGTGGGCCAGGGACCGCCTGAGGCAGGGAAATAGACATCCATTCTCTGGGCGGGATCCGCGCTGCAGTAGGGGACATCCTTCAATTTTTCACCGTAGCGTTCAAAAGGAAGAGTCGTAGTCATAACAGTAGGACTGGGGTTCAAATTCACACTGGATTGGGTTGGACTGGGTGTGGAAGATTGCTCAGCAGAACATGCCAAAAGTGGAGACAAAGTGATCAGCATCAGGAACAAACTTCCAATACGGTTAAAAAGGTGCTTAATCAAATACTCCTCGGTTGGGACGAGGTATTTTCCGTCTTCCTTACCTCGTCCTGATTTATGTCTATAATTACGACTGCGCCGCAACTGTGTTCTACCGCACGTCTCACGCATGCCATCGATGCATGGAATTATTTTTGTTCAGCTATATTGGTTGAAAATCCAGGGAAACGCAAAGGATGCGGTACCTATAAATTGTAGAACAAATGTGTCGTAATGGTCCAGTCTGATCAATGAGAGTTGAATGAGTCTTTACAAGGAGTCGATATGTGCAGAAGCATCAAACAACTTAGGAATGCAGAGATCCCCGCCACTGATGAGGAAATCCATGCCGCTGCGTTGCAGTTTGTGCGAAAGGTCAGCGGCTACCGGAAGCCGTCGAAAAGCAATGAAGATGCGTTTGAAAAGGCAGTAAACGATGTGGCAGAGGTAACCCGCAGGTTGCTGGGTGAGCTAAAGCAGACGCACTTCCCCGCCAGTTCCATCCAAGTGGAAGCCATCACCGGGACTGATCCGCCGGTAAATTTATAATCGCGGAGGTGAGTTTCTTTGTTTGGGTCACGCCAGAGTGAACTCGCGAAGTGACAAAAGTCAGTTTGTGCCTTTCTGTACAATCACATATAATCAGGACAAAAAGGAGCAATACCATGAAAGGCAACGAACAAGTCCTGGCAAAGTTGAATTTTTTCCTGGCCGACGAATTAACCGCCATCAGCCAGTACATGGTCCATTCGGAAATGTGCTCGAACTGGGGCTATGACAATTTGCACAAAGCCGCCGAGAAGCGCGCCATCGACGAAATGAAGCATGCTGAAAAACTGATCGCCCGCATCCTGTTCCTGGAAGGGAAACCGATCGTCAGCGAGCTCAATCCCTTGCACATTGGCGACAGTGTCGAAGCTCAACTGTGTAACGATCTCGAGGCGGAGGCCGGCGCCATCCAGGCTTACAACGAAGCCATCCGCCTTTTCTTTGAACTTGGCGATGGCGGCTCGCGCGAGCTGATCGAATCCAATCTTCACGACGAAGAGGAGCATCTCGACTGGCTCGAAGCCCAGCTCGACCAGATCAAGCAGATGGGGCTGCAGAATTACCTGCAGGCGCAGCTCTCAGACTAAATGACTAAAACTCCCGCCGGATAAGCGGGAGTTTTTTATTCGATCGTGGCCCTTAATTTTCGGGCCAGTTTTCCAAAGTGGGGCGTGTAACGGATATCGTCCTTGCGCGGGCGGGGCAGGTCCACTTCCAGGTCGAGCTTGACCCGGCCGGGGCGCTGTGTCAGGACCAGGACACGGTCTGCCAGGAACAGCGACTCATTGATCGAATGCGTCACCATGATGACCGTCTTCTGGCGCGCCTGCCAGATGCGGGAAAGCTCCACCCACATGCGCTCGCGGGTCATGGCGTCCAGGGAGGCGAAAGGCTCGTCGAGCAGGAGTAGATCCGGGTCGTGGATGAGGGCGCGGGCGATCGCCACCCGCTGCGCCATCCCGCCGGAGAGATCGCGCGGCAGCGACTCCTCGAATCCCTGCAGACCAACCAGTTCGATCATCTCCTGCGCCCGGAGACGGGCCTCGGTCTCATCCGAATTCTTGATCTCCAGCGGGAGCTTGATGTTCTCGATCACCGTCCGCCAGGGCATAAGGGTGGCCTGCTGAAAGACCATGCCCGTGCTGGGCTGCTCCCCATGGCCGAACGTGAACGTGCCGGAGGTCGGCGGGATCAGCCCGGCCAGGATGCGCAGCAACGTCGTTTTGCCGGAGCCGGACGGGCCCAGCACGCAGACGAACTCACGCGGGTGCACGTCGAAGGAAATATCATCCAGCGCGCGCAAGCCGCCGTTGTTATCCGGGAACACGGCACTCAGGTTGCGGATGGTCAGGATCGGGATAGGCGTCATGGTTTTCTCACCACGAAGTGTCACTAAGGAGCACAAAGAAAAACCTTTGGGGTGATCTTGATCAGGGAATAAACTCGTTGGTATAGGCCTTGCTCAAGTCTGTTTTTTCGGTGATCTGCCCCATTTCGAGCAGGACATTCTGCATGTTCTCCCAGGCCTGTGGATCGGAATAGCCGAGACGGCTGGCCTTCCATTCCTCGATGGATGTTTTAAGGATCTGCATCTGTACATTCTTATCGAGGTCGGCGAAGTTGGGAATATAGGATGCGCTTAATTGGTAGGCTTCCTCCGGATTGGCGATCGTGTCGGCCAGGCCATGGAGAAAGGCGCCCACAAAGGCGCGAACCAGCTCAGGATCTTCCTTGATCACTTTTTCACTGGCCAGGATCCCATTGGATGCCAGCTGGACATAGTCTGAGACCTTGATCTCTGTGACCGGGATGCCGCGGGCGCGTAACTGGAGCGGCTCATTGGCCGTGTAGCCCACGATGATATCCTGCTGACCGGAAGCCAGCAGGTCCACCTGGTTAAAGCCAATGGAGTCGAGTGTCACATCCTTCTCCGTCATGTGAGCTTCGTACAACATGGCGAGCAGACCAATGTAATTCGCCCCAAACAGGCCTGGGAGGCCGATCTTTTTGCCTTTTAAGTCCTGAGGGATCAGGATACCAGCCTTGCTGTTGGCCACCACCGATACAGGATATTGCTGGTACCAGGCAGCCACATATTGAACCGGAAGTCCCTGGGCGCGCGCAAGCAGCACCTGCTCGCCGGAGACAAGCGAGAACGGCAGCTTCCCTGAGCCGACCAGGGCCACACCATCCGTCTCGGTTTTGTAATCAAACTCGAGTTCGATTCCGGCCTTTTGGAAATAGCCCTTCTTATCTGCCACATACAGCGGCGCGAACTGGATGTTAGGAACATATCCCATCGGCAGGCTGACCTTGGTCAGGGCGCCCGCTTCCTTCGTGGAAGGAGAGCTGGTACATCCCGAAAGGGCGAGTGCCAGCATGAGAGTGAGCAGAATTATCTTGCGAGACATAAGATTTTCTCGTTTGTTTTGGTGGATTGCTTCCATGACCATGATTATTTTTCCTGCCATTTCAAAAATCTCTTTTCCAATAATGTCACGATGCCGTAGAGCATCAATGCCAGGGCGACGAGGGTGAAGACCGCCACAAAGACCATCGGAGTGTCATATTGGAAGTCTCCCAACTGGAGCAGGAAACCCAGCCCCTGCTCGGCCCCCACCAGCTCGCCGACGATCGCGCCGATCACGGCCAAGGTGGCACCGATGCGCAACCCGCCCAAGAAGAGCGGCAGGGCGGCGGGTACTTCCAGTTTCCATAAAATCTGGGAGCGTGTGGCGTGCAGGGAATTCATCAGGTCATATAGCGAAGGCGGCACGGCCCGAATGCCGACAATTGTATTGACCAGGACCGGGAAGAAAACGATCAAGGCGCAGATCACGACCTTGGATGCGATTCCGTTTCCCAGCCAGATCACCAGCAGGGGTGCGATCGCGATCACCGGGATGGCCTGGCTGGCAACGATATAGGGTGAAAGGATTTTTTCAAGGGCACGCGACTTGGCAATGAAATATCCCACGATGGTTGCGAACAGGACACCCGCCAGCAGGCCCAGCAGGATCTCAGCCAGCGTCACGCCTGTGTTGTAGAGCAGTGACCCATCCAGGACCGCCTTCACGAACCGATTCCACACACTGAGCGGGGAGGGCAGGATGAAGTTGGGCAGGCCACCGTAACGGGTGAGCAGGTACCAGGCAATCAACCCGACCAGCAGCGAGACCAATCCGAGCCAGTTGGGTTTTGTGTTTTTGGATAACGTGCGAAGAACATCTGGTTTCATGGCAATGATTTGGCCATACCGTCCCAACAAAAAACGCCTCGTGGGAGAACACCACGGGGCGCGGAATCAAGCGACGGCTTCGTCTGAGGCGAAAAAAGTCCCGAAAACAGCGTACGTTTTCGGGGCCTTCTGATCTGCCCTTGCGCGGTAGATCGAATCAGACTCGCGTGAGCCTACATCCTTCTTTTATCCAGACTGTTACTGTCGGCTCCGGAGTTTCACCGGATCCTGCCTATCCTGTCATCCTGAGCGAATGCGAAGGATCTGCTCGTGGGCTGTACCACCGATCGGGAATTGCACCCTGCCCCGAAGGTTTGTATTTGGTTGTTTTGATTATATCGCAATTACGCTTTGACGATGCACTCGACCGGGCAGACGGTGACACACTTGGGTGAGTCGTAGTGGCCTTCGCATTCAACGCAGGTCTCCTGGTTGATGACATACAGAACACCATCGCCTTCGCTGATCGATTCGGTCGGGCATTCGGGGACGCATGCGCCGCAGGCGATGCAGTCTTCAAGGATTTTCATGGTCATGGTCGTGACTCCTGTAAATGGATTTCGTGCTGTTTTAAGTTATCGCGGGCCGTGCCATGCGTCAATTGACGAACATCTTTTCTTTGGTGGTATTTGTCATATCTGAAAATTGACGAATTTAATGGAAAACGGGTCACGTTTTCATGGAACGTGACCCGTTCGATTTACTTCAACTGCGCTTCTATCTTTTCAGCAGTCTTTCGGTGTCCTTCCAGTTTCTCACGTTCCTTTTGGACGAGGGCGGGAGGCGCCTTGGCAGCGAAATCACTGGCAAGTAGTTTTTCCAGGCGCTCCGCATGCGACCGGGCCTCCTTGAGCTCCTTTTCGAGACGGGTCCTTTCCCCGGCCAGATCCAGCATGCCTGCCAGGGGGAGGTAAATCTCCACAGCACCCACAACCAGGGCCGCGGCATCCCCGGGCTTTTCAGCCAGTGCGTCATGGATGCTCATCTCCGCTTCATTCAGCCCGGCGAGCTGGGCGATCACCCTAGACTGTTCCTGCACAAGGCCAAGATTTGGACCGGCGGCGATGGTGGCCGCAATTCGTTTGCTGGGTGCCACATTCTTCTCGGCACGCAGGTTGCGGATGGAGCGGACGATCTCCTGAATCAGCGTGAAGTCGGCGGTCCTGGACTCCTCCCAGCCTTTGGGTTGGCGCGGCTCGGGCCAGGAGGCGACGATCAGGGCCTCCGGCCAGTCTTCGGCGATCTGCTTGAGCGACGATTCGCGCAGGGCGTCGCGCAGGTGTCCCCAGATCTCCTCCGTCACGAAGGGCGTGAAGGGATGCAGCAGGCGCAGAGAGATATCCAGGATGCGCGCCAGTGTTTCCGCTGTCCGGGCCTTCGTCGCGTTGTTCTTCAACTGTTCCTTGGCGATCTCCACGTACCAGTCGGCAAAATCGCTCCAGATAAACTCGTAGATCTGGCGCCCGGCTTCGCCGTACTGGAAGTTTTCGAAGAGGCGCTCCACGTCGCGGACGAGCTGCTGGAGTTTGGCCCAGATCCAGCTATCGGCAAGGGTATAGTTCTGACCATTGACCCTCGCCGATGGACCATCCTGGTCCGTGGTCGATGGGCCATCGTCCAACGCGTCGATGGCATTGATCACGAAGCGGCCGGCATTCCAGAGCTTGTTGGCGAAGTTGCGGTTGGCCTCCACTTTCTTGGGGCCTACATTGGTGTCATTGCCGGGCGTGGAGCCCACGAGCATGGTGAAGCGCAGGGCATCGGTGCCGAACTCGTCCATGAGAACCAGCGGATCGATCACATTTCCCGTCGTCTTGGAAATCTTGCGGCCGATCTCATCCCGTAC
>JBLMZU010000481.1:0-10125 GCA_050258995.1 Bacteroidota bacterium | reverse complement strand
GCGCGTAGGAGATAGAATGCCAGGCGGGAGGCGGACTTCGGTCCAATGCCAGGGAGGCGCTCGAGGGAGTTAATTACGGATTGGATTGATTCAGGTAATAACATAGATTTCAGGTGTCAGGAGTCAGACAGGCAGCTTTGCTCACGGTTGCCTGAACAGGAACTCTAAAATGGCAATCCACCGGCGAGAGGGCCCATGAGCTTTTGCTGGAGCTCGCGGGATTGGTCGAGTGCCATGTTTACTGCGGACAAAACCAGATCCTGCAACATTTCGGGGTCGGCATCCTTAAGCAGGTCAGGGGAGATCTCGACAGACTGGCATTTTTGGTCTCCAGTCATGACAACCTTGATCGCGCCGCCGCCTGCCGTGGCAGTGACCGTCTCCACCGCAAGCTGGGCCTGCGCTTCCTCCATCTGTTTTTGCAGCTTTTGCAGCTGCTGCATCATCCCCCCTCCTCCCATTTGCGGACCTTTGTTGAATCCTTTAGCCATAGGTACTCCTCTAACAGATTATTTTCCGATTTACGCTTCATCCCACCACGGCAACAAATTACCCGGGATCTATCTACCACTTCGCCCGTACCCAATCTATTGCCTGCATCCGAACCGCCGATCCATTACATATCGACGATTTCGCCGCCGTGCTGGATGGCGGTCGCCACCATGCCGTCCTGCGGCACATTCGGAGGGATCTTGCCTTTGACACTCGTCACAACACTGCGCACTGCCATCTCCACACCAAACTCGTCATGGATCAATTTCCGGATCGCCTCGATCATTTCCGGCCTGTCGATCTTTGATACAAGGACATCACTTGCCAGGCCCAGGATGAGCGTTCCGCCTTGCACGTCGATCATCTTGACAGAGTTCATGAGGGCGGAGAGGTTTGCCTGGTTCTTGGGCAAGGCTGCGGCCATGCGCTTCCAGGCTTTGAGGATGTCGCCGGCGTCGATGGATTGTTTCTCGGCAGGGAGAGGCGTTTGGGATTCTTCCTTGTTCGCAGCTGCGAGAGCGGGCCCCCCTCCCGTCCCCTCGGCGGGGGAGGAAGCCGTTGTGGCCGGCTGAAGTTTGTGCTGGGCAGCAACCACAGGTTGTGAATTTGGTATTGCGGGAGCATCCAGGACCTCGGCCAGCGCAAGCTCCAGGCTGAGAGAGGGCTGCCAGCCGCCGCGCAGGTCGGTGGCAGCGTTGTTAAAGGCTTTCATCATGCGCAGGACATCATTGGTCGTAAAGGATCTGGCATGAGACTGCATCTGTTTTTTGACATCCGCGGTGGCTTCCACCTGGCCGGTGTTCCCCATCTGGATCAGCATGAGGCCACGCAGATATTCAACGATCTGGCGCGCCAGAGAGCGCGGGTCAGCCCCGGCATCGAGCGCCTTTTGGATGCTCTCCAGCCCATGGGCAGGATCATGGTCGTTGACGGATGACACAATATCCAGCACGGTCTGGCTGGTTGCAGTGCCAAGGACCGTCTGGGCGAGGGAGATCGTGATCCTGTCGCCTGTGGACGAGAGCTGGTCGAGCAGGGATATCGCGTCCCGCATCCCACCTGCGGATTGGCGGGCAATCTGGATCAGGGCATCCTCGTCGGCCTGGATGTCTTCGGCTTTGGCGATCTTCTTCAGATTGGTGACAATCTCATCCACCGGCACACGGCGGAATTCATGACGCTGGCAGCGTGAAAGCACCGTGGCAGGGATCTTGTGGATCTCGGTGGTAGCCAGCACGAAAATGGCGTGAGGCGGCGGCTCTTCGAGCGTTTTCAGCAGGGCATTGAATGCCTGGTTCGAGAGCATGTGGACTTCGTCTATGATGTAGATCTTGTACTTGCCCTGTGAAGGGGAGAAATTGATCTTGTCACGCAGATCGCGGACATCGTCCACGCTGGTGTTGGACGCGGCATCAATTTCGATCAGGTCGAGAAATCGATTCTCGTTGACCGCCCTGCAGTTCTCGCACTCGTTATCAGGACGTTTCGACCGGTCGGGATTCAGGCAATTCACCGCTTTCGCCAGCAGGCGCGCCAGGGTGGTCTTGCCAGTCCCGCGGGAACCGGCAAAGAGATAGGCGTGGGCAACCCGGTCCGCTACGATAGCATTCTTGAGGGTGGTGACAACGTGATCCTGCCCCATCACTTCGTCCCAGTCTTTTGGCCGGTATTTTCGGTAGAGTGCTTGTGACATTTCAGTAATCAGTGTCTGGCTTTACGGAATCTGATAGGTATCCTGTACATTGCCATTCGGGTCGATGAGCTGCGCCTTTTCACCAGACTTCCAGAAAGGATTGGTCGAGTTCCAATACAGATCGATGACGTTATTCGTGCCCGGCTCGGTATGGACACGCACTGCGCCATCCGCATTGAGCGTCAGATTGGGGAACATAAATGTGTTCCTGTCCGAATCTTTCAACTGCCAGCCGGAGAGATTCAACGGTTGATTGCCTGCATTTTGGATCGTGGCCACCTCGGCATCCAGCATCCCGGCGCCCACAATGCTGACAATTTTTACAGGGATTTTGGCGTTGGGATTGGATGTAACGGCAGGGGCTGCCTGTTGAGAGAGCAGCGGGGCAACCGGCTGCAGGGAGGACAAACTTGGCACACGATAATTCCGGTCATACCAGAACAGGATCGCGCCCGCCACACAGGCAGATATTACAACGTTCAGAAGCAGATATAGTAGGAGATTGCGGCGACCCATGTTCCTCGAATAATAGCACAAAATTTCAGTAAATCAACCACGAAGTGAAGATGCAAATCCTGCGTCCGAATGGACGCAGGATTTGCATCCGTCTATGGCAGTTTGCTCAACAGGAAGTCATCGAACGAGACATTCGTCGATGCAGCATCCGCGCCGCTCCAGGTGAACAGAGCCACGCCTCCGTTTGTATATGTTGTGTCGGACACGGATCCGACCTGTTGCCCATCCACATACAGCGTCAGTTTCCCATTCCCACAATCGGCACCCAGACGGTAGGAGCCGGCATCCTTGGCGATCAGATCAGATTTCGCCCATTGATTACCGTTCGTGAGGAACTCGTCGTCAAGGGCCAGGGATGCCTTGGCGATGACATATTCCCCGGCCGGCGTGATCCCAAAGTAATAGTTCGACTGTGTGATCGGATGCTGCTGGTAGCAGATAATGCCGAACGCAGTAGTAGAGTCGGTGCCATTGTTGAGGATGGTCACTTCGGTGTGGATGTTCTCATAATCCTGATCATTGGGCGTGCTCCATACAAAGTAATTCTTTTTGAAGATCTGCATGTTCAGTGCATCACTTACATATTCCACTGCACTATCGGCATCCGTACCTGTCCCCCATTTGCTCCTGCTATCCGAGGAAAAATCATCCTTCAAAAGGACATCGGAGCCATTGGAAGGATCGGCCGGTCTCTCCGTCGCAGCTGGCAGAGGTGCGTCTGTTGCCGGCACGCTGGTATCTTCGGCTGGCATTTCAGGAACGGGCGTTTTTGGACTGCCCGCACCCGTCAACGCCTGGCATGCCAGGACAGCAAGTGAAAGAACCGCAATCGCCAGGAAAACCTTTAAGTTATTTTTCATTGCATTCTCCTTAAAATTTATAAAATCCTGTGCCCCTTAGGATGGGCACAGGATCGATATAAAGATCATAACTTTTATTGAGCAAGCCCGGTCATCAAGAAATCATCGAAACTTATGTTCGCCGAAGTCGACTCTTCCCCACTCCATACGAACAGGGCGACACCGCCGCTCTTGTAGGTGTCATCTGTAACCGTGTCCACCTGCTTTCCATTCACGTAGAGCGTGAGCTTGCCATTGCCACAGTCTGCGCCGATGCGATAGGAGGCTGCATTCTTCTCAATATAGTCGGAGTATTCCCACTTATTCTCGTTCGTGAGAAAGACATCGCTGGTGGCAAGTGACGCCTCGGCGATCGCATACTGCCCGGCCGGGGTGATGGCGAAGTAATAGAACGAATCGTTCACAGACTGCTGGTTGCACATGATGCCAAAGGCAGTTGTAGGATCGGTTTCGTTATTGATGGCGGTCACTTCGATATGGATGTTTTGATAATCCTTATCATTGGGCGTGCTCCACACGAACCAGTTCTTGGTATGGACGATCATTTGCAGGGTCTCGTTGGCGTACTCCACGGAGCTATCAGAATTGGTGCCGGTCCCCCAGCCAGGGGCGGAGAAATCGTCCTGCAGGATCACAGCTCCGGTTTGCGGTGTCTGGCCTTCCGGGACCTCGGTGGAACCTGCTCCTCCACCTGTCAGGCTGGTAACGGCCTGACAGGAGAGTGCCGCCAGGGCGAAGCAAGCAATGACTAAAACAAGCTTATGATTGCTTTTCATCTCACTCAGTCTCCTCTGGTTGGTTGAGTACGAGTAATTTTACTGCCAGTGTCCCTAATAAATACGGCTTCCAACGGATTTGCAAGCCTGCATTGAGCAGAGCATGAATCGATCTATAAGATCGTATTCGCAAACTTTATTTATAACGGAATCAAGCGGTGGGAGTTGGACGCATCATCAACGCGACCCAATCGCCCATCTGACGTCGATCGGTCAGCTCCAAGCCTTTGGCCCGTCCAGCATCGATGACGCGGTCTGCCTGGTCCTCCAGGATCCCGCTTAGGATGATTACGCCATGGCCTTCGATCAGATCAGCCAGGTCACCGTCAAAAAGCCGCACAATGACCGGGGCGAGAATATTGGCCACAACGAGAGAAGCTTTCTTGAAAGGGAACTGTCCCGCCCGGATCTCATCCACCGAGCCTACACCCAGGATAAATTCCTCTCCGACCTTGTTTGCCTGCGCATTTTCACGCGAATTCTTTACCGAGCCGGCATCGATATCCACACCCAGAACCGTTTTCGCACCGAGCTGAATAGCGGCAATCGCGAGGATGCCGGAGCCGCAGCCAACATCTATCACGGACAATGGACGATCAACTGTGGACGATGGGTTATCGTCAAAGAATTTCTCCATCAATTCCAGGCAGAGCTGCGTGGTGGGGTGAGTCCCTGTCCCAAATGCCATGCCGGGATCAATCTTGATTGCCACGCGGGACGGATCGGGAGATTCCATCCAGGCTGGGACAATAACGAGACGTTTGCCGATCAGGATTGGCTTGTAATGCTGCTTCCAGGCCTCCATCCAGTTCTGATCCTCGATTTGCCTGTAGGTGGCAGCAGGGATCGGCTGGATCCTCCCCAGATAATACAGCGACTCCTCCAGCTTCTGCCGCGTCTCCTCGATGTGCTCGTCCACCTCGAGGTAGGCGCGGACGGTAATCGGTCCCGTGGGGGTGCCGGCATCCTCCTCGTCATTGTATTTAACGCCCTGCTCCATCATCACGCCGCTGTAGGCAAAGCGGGCCAGTACATCGGCCACCGCCTCTGCCAGCTCGCCGTTGACCACCAAAGAAACTTCAAGCCAGTTCATGTTCAATGAATCCCATCTTTTCGTAGATTTCGTTGATCAGCTCATAATCGCGCGGGCGCACATCCGGCAGATTGTTGAGGGAAAAATAACCGTATTCCGAGACTTCGTCACTCGGTTCGAAAACGCCGTTCGTGATCCTGCACAGATAATACATGGCAAACTTATCGGGAGGGAACATCTTGTTGAGGAGAAACCTCTCAATCTCCACCATGAGACCCGTCTCCTCCCAGACTTCACGGACCACGGCTTCCTCCGCCGTCTCACTATACTCCAACCCTCCTCCCGGTATTCCCCACGGATGGAAACGCTGGTACGTCAGCTTGACCAGGAAGATCCGATTCTTGTCGTCAAAAATGACCGCCGCCGCAAACACCTGGAACAAGGGCCGGATCATGCGCGAAGCGACCTGCTGCATCCAGTATGGAAACAGCCGCCAGATCTTAAGTAAAAAAACCTTCATTGTTCGAACCTGTAGAACTTGATCTGCGCCTTTTCCAATGTGGCCAATCCTGCCGTGATGTGCGGCTCGATCCATTCCAGGAATTGATCCAGCTTTTCAGTGGTATCCACAATCTCGATCACGACCGGTAGATCCTCCGAAAGCGTGTCGAACCGGAAGGTATGGATCCGGCGGGTGTTCGCCCCAAAGCCCATCATGCCACGCACAACCGTCGCCCCTGCCAGGCCCCGCTCGCGTGCCTGCAGAACGATCCACTCATAAAGCGGTTTGCCCTGATGCCGATCGGCCTCGCCGATGAAAATGCGGAGAAGCGTCCCCTCGTGTGGAAGTTGCATGGTTATCTCCAAATCCAGTACGCGACCGTGCGTCCCAACCAGACCAGTATGAGACCGAATATAACATTGGCGCCAACATTTGCCAAAGCATTCAGGAACCCGCCATCCCGCATCAGGTTAACCGTATCGTTCGCAAAGGAGGAAAAAGTAGTAAAACCGCCCAATATCCCAATAAAAACAAACAGCCTGGCTTCGGAAGAAAACACGCCGCGCGCTTCGGCAAGCTGCGCCAGGAAGCCGATCACAAAGCAACCCAGGAGATTGACGGTAAGGGTCCCATAGGGAAAGTCAATGCTCCGGCTGAGAGCCTGGACCCATGTGCCGGTCAGATAACGAAAGGCGGAGCCAAGCGCTCCGCCAATGGCAACGATGATAAAAGAAGTTATGGAAGGCATTAAGATTTGGCTGGGTGAAATCTACTTCATGAAACGAAAGCAGTCCATTACTTTCTACAACCGGCAATAGAGCGAGTCTGGATCGCAATCGACACATTCGAGCTGCAGGGTGGCATGGGCAATGTTATAGCGGTGATAGACCAGCTCATTGATGCGGTTCTGGATCTCAGCGCCTGCACTGACCGAAATATCCTCGGTCAGGATATGGGCGGACATTGTCCGGAGGTTCTGGGTGAGGCTCCATACATGGAGATCGTGAACGCCGAGCACGCCATCCACCTGGGTGATTTCGCCCACCATTTCCTTCATGTCCACATCGCGCGGCGTGGACTCGAGCAGAATATCCACTGCATCCCGCAGGATCCCCCAGGCATTATAGAGGATCAGGATGCCGATGAGTACGCTCACGAATGGGTCGAGCCAGTTGGCACCTGTAAAGTAGATGATCACACCTGCGATCACAGCACCAATGGTCGAAAACACATCCCCCATCAAGTGGACGAAAGCCGAACGGAGATTGAGATCGCTTTCACTGCCACGATGAACGAGCATCGCAGTGACCAGATTGACCGCCACCGCGATCAAACCCACAACAATCAGAATACCGGACTGGACCTCGGGCGGATTGATAAAGCGATGATAAGCCTCATAAAAAATGCCCAGTGAAATCAGGATCAAAGTCGTGGAATTCAACAACGCCACAAGGATCCCGGCCCGGTGGTAGCCATACGTCTTTTTCGCGTTCGCAGGCTGGGCGGTGATGCGGATCGCGAACCAGCTGAGGGCAAGGGCGATCACGTCGGTCAGGTTATGGGCTGCATCGGTCATCAGGGCGAGACTATTGGCTAAATAGCCAGCCGCGGCCTCAAAAATGACAAATGCCAGAGTAATGCCAAGTGACCACGAGAGCCGGGTGGTCGTCTGCCTGGCGGCTTCCTGCAGGTGGGAATGGGTATGCGAATGAGTGTGAGAGTCCATAGCTTCAATTATTTAACGAGGAACCCTAGACATGTTCCACGTGGTCAAGGCCCAAACGGTACAACCGGGCTACGTGATCATCGTCGAGGGCATAGTACACCTGGCGACCTTGTTTGCGGCTGCGCACGATGCGAAGCTGACGAAGGCCGCGCAATTGATGGGAAACGGCTGATTCGGTCATTTCGAGCTGTGCGGCGAGATCGCCGACATTTAATTCCTTCTCGAGAAGGACAGAAATAATCCGCAAGCGGGTCGGGTCGCTGAGGGCGCTGAACAGGTCAGCAAGGTGATGAGAAGTAGGGTCTTTTAGAAGCATAATATATGAATAATTGCTCAAATATTCATAATTATAAGACTAAGATGGAGTTTTGTCAAATTGAGAATCGGCTACGAATCGTTCATCTATGCAAAAGAGTGATTAAACAAAATGAGCGGAACCATTGTCCGCTCATTGTTTTCTACCTGGCGTGTTAGCCACCCAAGGCTTCGTTCAACCAATCCAAAAAACCTTTTTCCTGCGGCTTGACCGTTGTACCCAGGCTCTCGGCAAGTTTTTGGAAGAGCTCATGCTGTTCCTTCGTCAACTTTGTTGGAACGGCAACGTTGACAATCACCAACTGGTTGCCGCGGTCTTTTCGGCGGATATAAGGCACGCCTCTGCCTTTGATCGTGAATACTTTGCCAGGCTGGGTGCCGGCAGGAATTTTCAGAATATCGTTCCCTTCGAGAGTGGGAATTTCCACATCGGCTCCCAGGGCGGCCTGGGCAACGTTGATATCCAGGTTCAGGATGATATCGTTCTCACGACGCTTGAAGAATTTGTGCGGCTTGATATCCAGCACGAGAAAGAGGCTGCCGTTCGGGCCGCCAAAGGCTCCCGGGCCTCCTTCGCCGGCCAGGCGGATCTGGGTACCCGCGTCCACACCGGCAGGGATCTGGACTTTCTTCTTTACGCTCTTGCGCTCCAGCCCGCCGCCATGGCAGGTCTTACAGAGATTGGGGATCGTCTCCCCGCGACCATTACACGTGGGACAGGTGGTGGTCTGGACCATCTGCCCGAGGAAGGTCTGGCGGACCTGGCGGACTTCGCCCTGACCGTTACAGGTGGAACAGCGGATCGGCGTCGTCCCTGGCTCTGCCCCAGTGCCGCTGCAGCGTGAGCAGACCTCTTCACGCTCGAACTCAATATCCTTCTCGACACCGAAGACGGCTTCTTCGAACGTCAGCGAAATCTGCATCTGCAGATCGCGGCCGCGCCGCGGAGAGCGCCGTGAAGACCGTCGCCCGGATGAAAAGCCAAATCCGCCCAAGATCTCCTCGAAGAGATCACCAAGGTCCACGGTGTAATCGTGGAAGCCGCCACCCATGTTGCCGAGGCCTTCCTTGCCGAAGCGGTCATAGCGGGCGCGCTTTTCCGCATCAGAAAGGACACCGTAAGCTTCGTTGATCTCCTTGAACTTTTCCTCGGCGTCCGGCTCCTTGTTCACATCAGGATGATACTGGCGCGCGAGGCGACGGAACGCGGCCTTGATCTCATCGTCGCTCGCGCTCCGTCCAATTCCAAGGATTTCGTAGTAATCGCGGTTGCTCATAATGTCAGAGAGCAAAGAGTAGATGAGCAGAGAACAGACTCAAGTCACCAATCTCTATTCACCACTCTCTGATTTTCTATTCCTTTACTTCGCCATCGACGACATCAGGCCCCGTCTCAGGCTCAGGCGTTGGGCCTGCCTCACCCGAGGGAGCAGCGGACCCCTCTGGCTGTTGTTGCTGGTAGACCGCGCCGCCGATCTTCTGGATGACCTGGCCCAATTCTTCCGTTTCCGAACGGATCTTGGCTGCGTCATCGCTTTCGGCCGCCTTCTTAACATCGGCAACCTTCTTATCGACCTCGGTCTTGATGTAGTCAGGCACCTTGTCGCCAAATTCGCGCAGGGCCTTTTCGGCGGCATAGACGGTATTGTCGGCGTTGTTGCGCACTTCGATCAGTTCACGGCGCTTGCGGTCATCCTCGGCATGTGATTCAGCATCCTTGCGCATCTTCTCGACTTCAGAATCCGAGAGGCCAGAGGAGGCTGTGATCGTGATGTGCTGCGAGCGCCCGGTTGCCTTATCGCTGGCAGTGACTTTGAGGATGCCGTTGGCGTCAATATCGAATGTTACCTCAATTTGGGGAACACCGCGCGGCGCCGGAGGAATGCCATCCAGAATAAATTTACCCAGGGACTTATTGTCCGCTGCCATGGGGCGCTCGCCCTGCAGCACGTGGATCTCCACCTGGGTCTGGCTGTCGCTGGCAGTGGAGAAGATCTGGCTGCGGCGTGAAGGAATGGTGGTATTGCGCTCGATCTGCGGCGTGGCAACACCGCCCAGCGTCTCGATGGAGAGCGTGAGAGGCGTCACATCGAGCAGGAGGATATCCTTGACCTCGCCGCCGAGGATGCCGCCCTGGATCGCTGCGCCGACAGCCACCGCCTCGTCGGGGTTGACGCTCTTGTCCCCGTCCTTGCCGAGGAGTTCCCTGACG
>JBLMZU010000480.1:0-16869 GCA_050258995.1 Bacteroidota bacterium | reverse complement strand
GGCACAGGGACCGGATGCATATAACGAGTTCCTGACCCTTACGGAAAACCCAATCATCAAGCTCGGTGAATGGGCGGTCGTTGTCGCAGCCATCCTGCATGGGCTGAACGGCATCCGCATCATTCTCACGAGTTTTGGTGTGGGTGTCACCCGCCAGAAACAGCTCTTCTGGGGCTTTATGGCCGTCGCCGCTGTGGTCATTCTGTTCTTTAGTGCGAAGATGTTCCTGGGGTAGTCTATGTCACAATCAACTCTTACCTCTTCTTCCTCGGGTCCCCGCCCTGGCGAAAATACCTGGATCTGGCTGATCAAGATCGCGACCGGTCCGCTGCTGGTGCTGGTGATCGGTCTGCATTTTGCTGTCAATCACTATATGGGCAGCATGTCGTCGGGCTTGATGACCTATGACGATATCATTGCCTATTACCAGAATCCCATCATTCCCACGATCGAGATCGTGTTCCTGGCAACAGTGGTGACGCACTGCCTGATCGGGTTGCGCGGCATCATTCTCGATATGAATCCCTCGCGTAAGGTGTTGAACATTGTTACCTGGCTGATGGTGATCCTGGGTGTTTTTTCTGTGGGATATGGAATCTGGCTGGTACTCGCCATTGCATCGCAGGGTAGTTGATCGAGGGCCATATGGTCGGTCTGGTACTTGTTTCGCACAGCCGGGCGCTGGCTGATGCGCTGGTGGGTTTACTGCGCCAGGTTGCATCCCCGGACCTGCCGATTGCAGTGGCTGCTGGAATCGGTGAGGATCGCAGGGAGTTTGGAACCGATGCCGTGGAGATCATGGAAGCCATCCAATCGGTCTATTCCGGGGAGGGCGTCCTTGTCCTGATGGACCTGGGCAGTGCCGTGCTGAGTGCCAAGATGGCACTTGATTTCCTCCCGCCTGAAATGGCTGAGAAGGTCCTGTTTTGCGGCGCGCCGATGATCGAAGGCGCTGTCGCCGCGGCCGTCCAGATCGGCCTGACCAGCGATCTGGATATCATCTGCCGGGAGGCGAACGCAGCGCTGGCTCCGAAACGCGAGCAGCTTGGACAGGAGGAGAGCGTTCCGGGCGCCGCCCTGCTGCCTGTCCCCGATGAAGCGGCCGAGTCCATTACCATCACACTTACCAACCTGCACGGGCTGCATGCCCGTCCTGCTGCCAAATTCGTTCAGACGGCGGCCCGATTTGCCGCCAACGTACTGGTGACCGATCTGACCAATGGAAAGGGACCGGTTTCGGCGCGCAGCCTGAATGCGGTCGCCACGCTTGGGGCGATTGAGAATCACCAGATCTGTATCAGCGCTTCCGGCGAGGAAGCCAGGCTGGTCCTGGCGGCACTCAAGGCACTGATCGAAGATAATTTCGGTGAAGCGCCTGCTGTCCCAGGTGCAGTCGATGCGCCGGTTGAAGTTCATGAAGTTGTAACGGAGAGCGGTGTGATTAAAGCCGTCCCGATCTCGGATGGGTATGCACTCGCTCCCCTGTATAAGTACCAGGCGCAGCGCCCGCCTGTCCCTACCGAACCGGCAGGGAACCCTGAAGCCGAATGGACACGCCTGCAGGCCGCGCTGGAAAGTACTATCCGTGAAGTTAACCAATTGGCGCGGCGCATGAAGCAGTCCATTGGCTCGAATGAGGGGGCGATCTTTGATGCCCATCTCCTGATCCTGCAGGATCCGGACCTGATCCAGCAGGCGCGCAAAGGGATCGATGAACGCCACGAGAACGCCGCATTTGCCTGGAACGCCGCCATCACTGCCGCAGCAGAAAGCTATCGCGCCCTGGACGATCCTTATTTGCAGCAGCGCGCCGTGGATGTGGAGGATGTCGGCACACAGGTCCTGTTTGCGATGATGAATAAAAAGGCAAATGGACCGGTCACCTTCGACCAGCCGGTCATCCTATACGCTGCAGACCTGACCCCCACAGAAACATCCCAACTGGACATGGATAAAGTGCTGGGCATTATCACGGGCGGGGGAGGACCGACCTCTCACAGCGCCATCCTCTCACGAGCGCTTGGCATCCCTGCTGTTGCGGGTGTGGGAAGGGTCCTCGACCGCCAGCCCAGTGGAACGCTGGCTGCCATCAATGGGGCCAGGGGCGAAGTCTGGCTGGATCCCTCTGAAGAGGTTCAGGCGGATATCCAGGCCTGGCGGGCAGAGTGGCTGGCCGGGCGGGAGAAATTGCTACAGACCAGCCAGCAGCCGGCCATGACAAAAGACGGCCAGCGTGTGGAAGTGTTCGCCAACATCGGGGGGGTGAACGATGCGCGCGGCGCCATCCAGAATGGAGCGGAGGGTGTGGGCCTGCTGCGGACCGAATTCCTGTTCCTGACCCGCGAGACCGCGCCATCGGAGGAGGACCAGTTCGGGATCCTGCGCGAGATCTTTGAGACCATGGGAGATCAGCGCCCCGTGACCACGCGCACTCTCGATGTCGGCGGTGACAAGGAACTGCCTTATATTCAGCTGCCGGAGGAGCCCAATCCCTTCCTGGGCGTGCGTGCTTTGCGGCTTTCACTCGCAAGGCCTGACCTGTTCATGACCCAGCTGCGTGCCGTACTTCGGGCAGCCGAAGGGTTCCCCTGCCGGATCATGTTCCCCATGGTGGCAGATGTGGACGAGGTCCGCAAGGCGCGCCAGTATGTCGAGCAGGCCCACGTCCAGCTCAGTGAGGAGAAGAAACCTCATGCCTGGCCGGTGGAGCTGGGCATCATGGTCGAAATTCCCTCTGTTGCACTTCTGGCCCCTGTGCTCGCAAACGAAGTGGATTTCTTCAGCATTGGTACCAATGACCTGACCCAGTATACGCTGGCGGCCGAGCGTGGCAACCCTGCCCTCTCTCACCTGGCCGATGGGCTGCACCCGGCTGTGCTGCGCCTCATCGGCGAAGTGGTCAAAGCCTCGCATGCCGTCGGGAAATGGACCGGGATCTGCGGCGAGCTGGGCGGTGACCCGGAAGCGACGGCGATTTTGGTTGGGCTCGGGGTGGATGAATTGAGCCTGAACCCGGCCGGCATTCCGCGCATCAAATCCATCCTGCGTGAGCTGACGATGGAAAAAGCGCGCCTTCTCGCCGGACATGCCCTCAGTTGCCAGACCAGTAAAGAGGTCCGGCAATTGGTTCACGACTCGATGTAAAAATATCAGGCTGCAAATCTGACCCACGGTTACTGCGTACAAAAAGCCGGTCCGCAATGAAATGGACCGGCTTTTTGTGTATCCTGATTTATCTCCTGAGATCGTCACGCTGCAGGTGTGACCTCCATGGGAGGCTCAGTTACTTCCAAAATGATGGATTGTGTTACTTTTGAACTGCCGCCTACCATCAGCTCAAATTGGCCGGGTTCCACCGTGAACTGCATGAACTCATCCAGGAACTGAAGCTGTTCTCTGCCAACCGGGAAGCGCACCGTCTGGCATTCGCCGGGCTGCAGGGTGACCCGTTTGAAGCCCTTGAGCAGCTTGACCGGGCGTGTGACCCTGGTGCTGAGCAGGTCGCGTACATAGAACTGGACCACCTCCTCCCCGGCGCGTTCGCCGATGTTGGTCACATCCACGGAGAGAGTGGCGGTGTCCTCGGCTGTGATCTTCTCGCTGCTTAAGCGCAGGTTGTCGTAAGAGAAGCTGGTGTAGCTCAAACCGTGACCGAAGGGGAACAGGGGTTCGGCGCTGGTGAACAGATAACCGCGCCGCGCCGAAGGCTTGTGATAGTAATACGCGGGGATCTGTCCGGCCGAGCGCGGGAAGGTGATCGGCAGTTTGCCGCTTGGATTCACATCGCCGAACAGTACATCAGCGATTGCAGTTCCACCCTCCTGGCCGGGATACCAGCATTCGAGAATCGCCGGGATATGTTCGGCTGCAAAATTGATGCTGGCCGGACGGCCATTGATCAAAAGGAGAATCACAGGCTTGCCGGTGGCATACACGGCCTCGAGAAGCTCCGGCTGCCTTCCAGGCAGGTCAAGACTGTCGCGGTCGCCCAAATGGTTCGTGGACCATCCCTCCCGGCAGGTTTGCTCGTTATCTCCCAGAACCAGCAGAATCATATCCGCTTTTTTAGCCGTCTCCAGCGCCTCGGCGAGGAGCGCACAGTCGCGGGCGGGATCGGGCAGCAGGACTTCATCGTCGTGCCACATCTGCCCGGCTTCGTTGGTGGACTGGGTGATGCCGCAGCCTTCCGCGTAAAGGACCTCGATATCTTTTCCGATCTTATTTGTGACGCCATCCAACACCGTGATGCCGTGACCCGGGTGCCCGCTGTAGCCCCCCAGGCGAAGGGCAGCCGCGTTGGGTCCGATCACTGCCAGCGAGCGGATCCTGGATCTGTCCAACGGCAGGAGGCCGCCTTCATTCTTGAGCAGGATGATGGATTTCTGTGCAGTTTCGAGCGCCAGGGCCCTGTGCTCGGGGCAATTGGTGATGGAAGCCGCAGTTTCCTCATCCACGAACGGATTCTCGAACAATCCAAGCTGGAGTTTGATCCGCAGGACCTTGGCAACGGCCGCATCCAATGTTTCCATTGAGATTCTTCCGGCCTCGACAGCCTGTTCCAGATAGCGGAAACAGCGTCCCAGCTCCACATCCACGCCGCTGGAGAACGATTTTTCGGCTGCATCCGCCTGATCCTTTGCAACGAAGTGCAGTCGGTACAGATCGTCCACGCCCCAGCCGTCTGAGATGACAAGACCCTCAAATCCCCATTCTCCGCGCAGCAGATCTTTTAGCAGCCAGGTGTTTACATGGGATGGCACGCCGTTGATCTCGTTGTAGGATGCCATGACCGAGCCGATCTTCCCCTCCCGCACGGCAGTTTCGTAGGTTACAAGTAATTCCTCGCGCAGCATGCGCTCGGCATAATTGGCGGGACCGGCATTCGTGCCGGCCTCCGGCTGTCCGTGCGCGCCAAAATGTTTGGCCGTCGCCAGGACGTGCTGCGGATCGCCGGTAAAGCTTTCTCCCTGCAGGCCGCGCACCGCTGCCACGCCCAGTCGCGAGACGAGATATGGATCCTCGCCATATGTTTCCTCAGTCCGGCCCCAGCGCGGATCGCGGGCCAGGTCCAGGACGGGTGAGAGGACATAATGGGCACACCGGACCCGCATCTCGCGCGCCACAGCCCCGAACACGCGCCGGTGCAGCTCTGGATCCCAGGCGCTGGCCAGCCCGATCGCCTGCGGGAAGCTGGTGGCTTCATGTGCCATGTAGCCGTGCAGGCCTTCGCCGATCCCCAGTGCAGGGATGCCCAGGCGCGTCTCCTCGCGCAGGAATTTCTGCATGGCATTCAAGTAGGCAACGGTCTGACGGGTATTGCGATTGCGGTGATGGGTGTTGATGTAGGAGATCCCGTGGTTGAAGAACTGGCGGGCCGCGTCGAGCGAAAATGTTCCGTCATCATGAAAGTCCATCCCAAAGGGACCGATGAGCTGAGCGCATTTTTCTGCCAGGTTCATGCGCGAGAGCAGATCAGTGATTCGCGTTTCGATGGATTGGGACGGGTCGAGGTAGGGGGCAGGTGCCATGGAAATCTCCTTATTGGTTTCTGTTTTGATATATGGATTGAATGACTGGCCGCATGGATTGTATCGCCAAAGATCGACAGCCTTGATAGGATTACGAAAAGACTCCCTTGATGCAGAGAATCTCTTCCTGACTTACGAAGCGGGTCATCATTCTATTCTGCGCAAGACTACTGAAAGTCCTGCGACTGTGCCCAGATCTCCTTCCACGGGATCCGTGGATCGCGGCAGACCAGGATTGTTGTATGGTAGGTCGATTCCTCGTTCTTCACACCATAGCTGTTTGTCACTCGACCGGCAACTCTACAGGAACGAAAGACCGTCCCCGCTTCTGAATTATTCACACCGACAGCGATCACCGTTGTGGGGTCAGCGTCACCATACCCGCGATACCACAGGCTGTTCGAACCACTGACCACGCGCGGCAGGCCATATTGTTTTCCATAAAGGTCAAGCGCGCCGGCCTCTCCATAATTGCCCGCATAAATAATTGTGCCTGGCTTTTCCTTCTCCGGGATGGATTGGTAGACCCCGGCCACGCTCGCCGTGAGGTCCTGCCATCCGACCATTTCCACGTATATATCATTGATACCGGATGTAATTTTCCATAACCCTGAATTGATGGGAGCGACCGGTTTTGCTATGCTAATTCCTGCCAGTCCGCCGATCGCAAGTACCGTCCATGCCAGGCCGGATCCGAGCCGGCGGATTTTCTCCGAGCGCGGCGCCAGCCATCGCTCGAACCACACAGCCCCGGCCGCAAGGAGCATGACGTATGCTGGACCGATGTAATAGCCTCGTCCTTTGCTGAGGAACAGCAAGAGGAAGGTAACAACGAACATCCAGCCCAGGGCGCGGAAGCGTTTCATCGATGTGCTGAACAGACACAGGACCAGACCTGCCACCCAGAGAGGCAGGGAGAATGGATTGGCGGTTAGATAGAGCTGGTCGGGAAGGAACGTCGCTGCGCGTCCCCATTCGATATCCCGGGCATGGATCGCTGAAAGAAATTTCAGCGAGATAAAATCATGCTGGATTTGCCAGATCATGTTGGGAAGGAAAATGAGCAATGCCAGCCCGGCGCCAAGGTACAGCCATTTAGAGCGGAGATATTTCCGTGCCGGGGTGACCAGGATCGCGACGATCAGCCCGATGACCCAGAAGGCCATCGTGTACTTCGTCATCATGCCCAGGCCAATGCCCGCACCGATCCCGAGCCAGTAACGCGGATCTTCAGCCGCGAGCAAACGGACCAGGAAGAAGGCCACCAACGCCCACCACAGATAATCGAACGTAAAGTACATGATCACGGTGCCGCCGGTCAGGGACATGGGTGCAATGAAGACGGCGAAGGCCGCCATCAGCTGGGCATTCCGTTTTCCGCCCATGTCACGCGCCATCAAGCCTGCCAGCACCATCACGACCCCCTGGGCAATAGCAGGCAGGACTCGCAAGCCTCGTAATGACTCACCAAACAGCTCAAGACCGATGCGCGCAAAAAGTGGTGTGACCGGCGGATAGGCCACATAGCCCCAAGCGAGCTGGCGTGCGTTCATGATGAAGTCAAGCTCGTCTCGATGAAAGCCGTACTGTCCGTTAAGCAGGATGTGCAGCAGGACAGCACACGATGCTAACCCGAAAAGGATCAGATTGTCTGTCTTATTGTTCTTCGCCATAATGGGCCTCGGATGGGTACTCATTTCAGTTTGTGCGAGAAGAAATCGTCCCGAAGGAACCTGTTGCCTCCGGGACGATCGAATTGGTTTGCTATTCGATGGAAGCAATGAAGTCTTCCACCACCTGGTCGTTCCATTGCTCTGCAGGACCGGCGATCAGGAACATGGCAGGTCCTGCCCCGTTACCTTGAAACTGTGCATTAGCCATGCGGAAGGATGCACCCTCTCTGCTCGTCCCTTCGCTGATGCTCAGGGTGGCCTCCTGTCCCCGGATGGTGATGGGCTTTTGTTCGACCAGTGCTGTATCCATGTTGTACCAGGGGCTGCCGGGGTTACGGGAATTCTTTTGGATCTGGCGCATCATCTCGTCCGTGTTGATGCTGGTTCCGGCAGGGAACTGGGTGACAATGATGATGGACTTTTCATTGCCCGTCATGTATTGAACGAGACTCCAGTCGCCAATTTTTATGCCGTACTGTTTATTGAAACCTTCGGGAACATCAAACGTGGCAATATTGGATGCGATCCGGGAAACTTCCTGGGGATCTTCGGATGTGTTTTGCTCGGCAAACTGCGCGATTTTACCAAAGGACCAGAGACCGGTGCCCAGCAGGGCGGCGGTGGTGCAGGCACACAGTACCAGGAGCGAACCGACGACAATGAGAATGATTTTGGTAGTCTTGTTCATGATGAATTCCTTTCCTTCTTGTTTTCAGCCGCTCTCATGATACGTCTTTGCAGAAAAATACTCCCCCGTCACCGGGGGAGTATAAGACTGTCCATGTGGACAGTCCGCCCGAATGGACAGTCGATGCTCAAGGCATCTGATCGATCATATTATGGATGGCAAGGGGCCACATCATTTTCTCGTCCGGTGCGTTACCGAGACGGACAATGACCATATTTTTTCGCGGTGCGACGTAGATGATCTGGTCATATTTACCGTGAGCATAGAAATCATATGTGCCGTCGTCATTGTTGATGCCCCACCAGTGATACTTATAGTAGCCGTTGTATTTGGGCCAATAGGTCATGGTCTCCCAGGTCCGTGGATCGGGGCGGAGAGGCTCGGTCGACTCGCGTACCCAGTCCTCCGGCAGGATCTGCACGCCGTTCCAGGAACCGTGATGCAGGAAGAGCAGGCCGAAGCGGGCGTAGTCCCTTGCCCGGGCGTTAATGCCGCTTTCCATCTTTTCGAAACCGGAGGCTTCGCTGTCCAGACTCCATGAGGCGGGGAATTCTGCACCCATCGGTTTCCAGAATCGTTCCTGTAAATATTCGGCCACATGCATCCCGGTAACCCGCTCGATGATCAATCCCTCGAGCAGGGGATGATAATTGTTGTAATGAAATGCCTCCCCGAGGGGCGTGCCGCCGGCCTGTATCCGTAGAGCGGTCTTCCGCATGTCGCTGGAATAGTACGTCAGGGCATCGTCCGCAAAGGGTGCGGCAAAGAAAGGACCTTCATCCCCTTCCACGTAGCGAATGCCTGAATTCATGAGCAGCAGGTCACGGATGGTCAGTGCGTCCAGGCCGCGGCCGGTAATCTCAGGAATATATTTGATCACCGGGTCATCCACCGAGCCGATGTACCCATCCGCAATTGCTGCGCCGATCATGGCAGAGTTGAAGGATTTTGCCGACGAGAAGGATGTATCGATATCCTCCCTGGAGGAGTTGAGATAAGTTTCAAAGATCAGTTGATCGTCCTTGAGGATCAGGAAGGCTTTTGTATCTGTTCTTTTGAGAAGATCATCAAGGTTCTCCTGGCGCTTCCCGTCTCCATAAGGATATTTGACCTGGAAGGGTGTGCCTTGATCGCCTCGTGGAAGGAGCGAAGCAGTAGGCCCGTTCAATATCGGACGCTCCGGAAAGATTCTGTAATCCCGCGTGTCTGACTCGCCGTAACGAAGGATGCGCCAGGCATAGAGCGGTGAATGGGTAACACTCAACGCGATAAAGAGGAGGAGAATGAGGCCGGCAATGATCCCAAGAACAATACCCAGCATTTTTATAATGGTTTTCAGCATGAAATATCCATTCCTTTCATTAGTAGCTGATGTCATTCTATGGCTTGTACATGCAAAACTCCCCCGGCGATGGGGGAGTTTGACACTGTCCGAGTGGATAGTGTGTCCGAATGGATCGCTTGAGTTGATGCCGCTTGCAATCTGGATATGATTGGGAGCCCTTACTCCTCGTTCAATAAAACCTCCTGGAATTGCCTGATCATCTGCGCCTGATCGATGATGGATAAATTGCTCAGTACGGTAATCGTGTACCCTTTCTCAGGGTTATGCATGGTAACGGACGAATAACCAAAGAGATGACCAGTGTGCCCATAAAGTTTTTCTCCGTCCACCTGCCAGGCGCGCATCCCCAGCCCGTAACCAAACTGTTCAGGCAGGGCATCCACACCATGCAGATGGGTTGTGTCAACCACTTGCATCATTTCTTGAAGCCCGGGTTCACCGACCAGACGGCCCTGAAAAAGTGCATGGGTAAACCGGGCGGTGTCAATGGCGCTGGTCAGCAGCCCTCCGGCTGAAGCATCCCCGCTTGTTAGTGAGCGCCTTGCCGAGGTGAGATCCTGCAAGCCCATCGCCACAAGCATGTCAATATCATAACCATTGGCTGCTGGCACATCCGGCGGGAGGATGGGCTTGTACAGGACAAGGTTGAGTTCCAGGGGCCTGACGATCTCAGCTTGTACAAGCTCATTGTAGGATTTCCCGGTTACTTCTTCCAGGATAAAGCCAAGCAGCAGATAATTTGTACTCGAATACTGGTGGCTCTCTCCGGGAGTAAACAGGAGAGGTTTCCGACGTACCCTGTTCAGTAATTCGTCCGGTCGCCAGACCTTGTTCATGGAGATGAGCTGACGCTGTAAGAGCCCTGCATCGACATAATCCGGAATCCCACTGGTGTGGTTGAGCAGCATCTTCACGGTTACCTGATCGGCATAGGGAAGATCGATCCAGTTACTGATAGGATCATCCAGTTTTAATGTGCCTTTCTCCACCTGCTGCATAATCAATGTTGCCGTATAGAGTTTTGTGATGGAGCCGATGTATAGCCCATGCTCGATCGTAAGGGGACATTTTTTTTCGATCTCGGCATACCCTGCCGCGCCGGTCCACCAATTGCTATCCGGCAGAATGACAGCCGCCTGCATTCCTACATTGTTATGTGTTGCGCTGTATTGTTTCAGGATATTCATGAATTCTTGTTGATCTCCCATGGTTCCGGCCACTTGTTCCCCTTTGAAGCCGCATGCACGTGATTCCCGAGCATTGGCAGAGTCAAAAAGTCTCAACCAAAGGAAGACAATCCCCGCACCCGCTAGGATTAGCACAACAGCGATTCCTCCGGTCCATAAACATCCCTTTTTCCAACACCCTGTGATCATAGGATATTCCTTTCTCTGATGGAGCTTGTTCCATTTATAAAATATGGCAATTAAAACAAAAACTCCCCTGTCAAAAGGGGAGTTTTTACTATCCACCCGGATAGTTAGAAGTCGTTTTACAGCGACAGCCTGCCGACATTATGCATACGCCAGACTGTCCCGCACGCTGATTCGCGTCGCGCCTCGAGCAGGCAGGACGGAGGCAAGGACCGAAATGACCACAACGATCCCCAGCCACATGAACACGGCGGGCCAGTTGTACTGGTAGTCCAGGGTGGCACCGAACATGATGGTTCCCATCGCTTTGGCTGCGCCTGGGCTGATCAACAGGGAAAGGGGAACGGCAATCAGCCAGCTCAGCAGACCCTGCAGAATGCCTTCCAAGACAAAGATGCCCATAATGGTGGGCGAGCGGGCTCCAATGGCGCGCAGCACACCGATTTCCTTGGTGCGCTCGATCACGCCGATGGACAAGGCACCCATCAAGGCGATCGCACCCACAAGGGCCACGATGATCGATAAGGCAAGCAGCATCGAAGTCACGAGGCTGAACTGCCATTCATTTGTCGCCCGCTGGTCCAGTTGCACCTGGCTGCCGGCAACGTCCATGTTATGCTGTGCGAAGGTCTCCTTGAGTTTCCTGGTCACCTCCTGGGCAAAGGGGCGATCGTGCGAGATTGTGCGGATCTGGACCAGCCCGGCCCGGTTGTATATCTTCGTGACCTGGAACAGGCTGTCCAGCGGGGCGTAGAGTGTGTCTGCCGCAAAACCGCCGACGAACACAGGCTCATACAGGCCGACGACCTGCCATTCATCCTTGCCTGAGGTGCCGATGTCAAGAATGATGGAGTCGTTAACCTTGATGTTATTCTTTTCAGCTGTCTCGCGGGGGATGACAATGGCGCGGCCATCCTCGGGGACCAGCCAGCGTCCAGCCACGATTAGAGGCTTGAAAAAGTCGCTCTGCGGGGGAAGGCCGCGAATGGTTGTACCGATCCCGGCCTCCTTGACCAGCTGACCTTTGACGAACAGGCTGGCTGATCGTTCCAGGACCACTTCGGCTTTGTCCACCCCTGGGACCGTTTCTGCCAGCGCGATGGCCCGGTCCATGCGCTGCTCGCGATCGAATCCGATTGTTGTATCGTACACCTGGCGGGCAAAAAAATTGTCAAGCGTCAAATCCAGAGAGGAATTGAGACTCATTACCATCAGGAAGGAAGCCCCAGCGGCGATCAGCACAAGCTCGGTCATGATCAGGCGTCCCTTGTGCCGGAGAATATCGCCGATGGCAGTGGCGTAATGGGATGGTAATAAGCGCGCACCGACCGATTCCAGCCAGCGGCTCACAAGACCCGCGTTCGTTCCGCCTCCCAGGCCATAGCTTGCAATCGCCTGGCGGACGGTAATGGATGCCCCTTTAAGGATGGGAGGCAGGCCTGCAAGAACCGGTGCCAGTAGAGCGCATAGCGCCTCCAGAATGACCGCATTCCTGGAGATCTGGAAGGTGTCAAAGTCAATATTGAACAGGTTCAGGAACGACTTTGTGATGCCGTATGCGACGATCGCTGAAAGAGGGAAGGCAATGATAAAAGCCAGGGCCCCATACACTAAAGCATTTAATAGATAAATGCCTGCAATGAAAGGTGTCCTGCCTCCAATGGCTTTGAGCACACCGATCTGATTTGTCTGCTGCGTGATCAGGTTGGAGATCGTATTGAACACCAGGATGGCGCTGATGAATACGCAGATGATTGCCAGCAATTGCTGCACCTGGACCATGGCATCCATATAGGTCCGGCCCCAGTGTTTATCCGGATCCTCGTATTGGAATTGCGCCACGCGAATATCCTGCTTCGCCAGTCTGTTTTTGATGGCTGTGGCAACCTCTTTTGCATGATCCGAGCTGTAGGGCGTAACGCGCACATAAATGGAGCTGAATTGGCCCTCCCGTATGCCGAAGCGCTCCATGCCCGCGCCACTCATGAAGAAAAAGGCCACGTCGGCAAATTGAGGCGGTGGGACAAACGGGTGACGGATGAGCCCGGTGATGGGAAATGTTCGCTCCTGGTCACCGATCTTGACGATAACCGAATCGCCAATGCCAATATTCAGGAACTGGGATGCCATCCTTTCCAGGCCGACCTCATTCTTGCTGCCTGGCCACTGTCCATTTCTAAGCTGGAGTAGCGCATATTTTTGTGCGTTGTAGTTCTCCCGCATCTGGATGACGCCCTGTCTCCATTCATCCTCTGGGTGCAATTTATAGAGGATACTGACCGAGTTGAACGGCTCAACGCCCTCCACGCCCTTGACATCTTTGAGACTGAGGATGGTGTCCCGGTCGATCGGCTTTTCGAGATAAACATAAATGTGAGTGGGCAGAACTGCATGGTGAGCAGCATCCATATTCTTGATCAGCATGTCGCTCATGCCAAAGATGGTGCCCACGGCGAACACGCCCGCCGCGATGCTCAACACCGCCAGCAGGGTGCGCGTTTTATTGTGCCAGATATCGAACCAGATCTTGTGCCAGATGACGCCCATGTCAGGCCTGCCTTGCCGAAGATCCCGCCTGCTCCTCGCGGGACCGGAACTGGATGTTTTCCTGCTCGTGGAAATCCGCTGCCTGGTGCAACGCCTCGCGTGTCACCTCAGACTGCGACAGCAGTTCGTTCAGCTGGTCGTAGCTGAGGGCCAGTACTTCCACCGGATTGCTTTCCGAGGCACGGACGGAGGCATTTGCCTTGCCGCTATGGAAGAAGGCACCTTCCCCGAAATATTTACCCGGTCCCAGCTGAAGCATCACGACATCCGACTGGTTGGGACGCGGCAGGAAGACATCCACCATGCCTTTGGACACGATGTAGAACTTATCATTATCCCTGCCCTCCGTCAGGATCATGGCACCGGGCTCGTATAAGCGCGGCTTGATCTTGTGGGTCGCTGCAAGCAACTGATCGTTGTTTAGGGTGGAAAGAACCTTGGCTACGTATTCATTGACGATCTCGCCGTCTGTGATCAGGGCTGTACGGTTGGAACGTTTGGCGAGGCTGCTGTCGTGGGTGACGATGATGACGGTCTTGCCGTCCCGGACGAGCTGGTTGAACAGCTCGAACATCGCCGTGGCCGTCTTGGAGTCCAGGTTGCCGGTCGGTTCATCGGCGATCAGCAGCGGCGGATCGTTCGACAGGGCGCGCGCCATGGCGGCCCGCTGCTGCTGTCCACCTGAGACCATGCTGGGCAGCTTGTTCATTTGTTCCTTCAAATCGACAAGTTCTAACAGATGCTCGGCCCGTTCCTGTCGTTCCTTGCGCCGGTATTTTCCGGCCAGGTCCATGGGCAGGATGACATTTTGTTTGAGGGTCAGCGCTGGAAGAAGCTGGAAAAACTGGAAGATGATGCCCAGATTTTCTCCGCGCCAGCCTGCCAGCTGGTTCTCGCTCATTTCATGGATGGCCGTGCCGTTGACAAACACCTCCCCGCTGGTGGGACGGTCGATGCCGGTGATCATATTGAGCAGGGTACTCTTCCCGCTCCCCGATTTTCCGATGATGCTGACGAACTCGCCTGCACAAATACACAAGTCAATCTGTTTGAGCGCGTGATAATCGCCGGCCGCGCTATGATAGTATTTGTCCACATTGCGGACGTCGATCATCGGCGGCCGATCGACCGCTTCCTTTTCCAAATCTAGAACTGGCGTCGCTGACATATGATTCCTCCATACCCGGTCCTTCTGTGCATTTCAGCTGCATGGGTATAAAAATTTCCACAATTAATCATATGTTTTTATGGCGGGAATCCATCCGTCAAAAGTCGGGTTTCTACTGTCCGAATGGACAGGTGTTCAAGGATTGTCAAACAGCCTCTCGAACCCGGGATAGGCCTTCAGCGGGATGAGCTCGAAGCAGATCAATCCCTGCCTCACAAATGGCAGCTCGCCCAGAGTCCGTTCGGCTTCCAAAGCAGATGCACATTCCAATTCCAGGATGGCCTCATTTCGGTCGGCACGGAAATATAGTTCCCGAATGACGCCCGACTGGTGCAGATCCCAGACTTTGCGAGCCTCGTCCTTTGCATATCGTTCAAAGCTCTTATGTACTGCACCGGGGAGCTCATGCTCGAGTGCCAGAATTTTCATTTTTCCTCTTCCCTGTAGTAATAGAATGAGCTTTCATCATCTCGTAAAGGAGAACGAGCCGAGCATGGTCTGGGTGAGATCGTCGAGATCGGCTTGTGCATGGGGAATGTCCACGGGCCAAAACAGGAGCCGGTATATATTTCCGCGATGTTGAATAAAGACGATCCGGTAGGCAAGCATGGCCGTGACTGGCTCGACCATCCATCCGGGTTCGCCTCCGACGGTTACCTGGCTCCATGTAAATGTGGCGGGGTCGAAGACGGAAAATTTCTTTAAGTAGGACTCGGCCTGCTCGCGCAGGGTCATGTCTGCCTGCACAGGTTCAACCTCTACATTCAGCCTGGCATGGATCGGTTCATGGCTGTCGTCGACTGCCGGCCCGAGGATCTCTGGGTTGCCAGCCGGCTGGTCGCCAAGTGTGAAGCGGGTGGGATAGGCAAAGCAGTAGCCATCCCTCTCGTTGACGTATACCTTCAGGTCGGTGACCTGGCATGTCAACGGGAGCGTGCTTCCAGACGGCGTGGGAGAGGGGTCCAGGCGTGGCAGAATGTTTGGGGTTGCGCTGGCAGCCAGGGGGGTGTCCGGCGCGGTGGCACATCCGCCCATCACAAACGTCAGGGACATGATCAGAAGGAAGATTAGATTTCGCATGGTGTCACTCCAAGACTGTAAAAAAGAAGCTTACTCGCCGGCGGCGTCTTTACTGTCCGGTTGGACGGGCTGTTACAACGCCTTTTTGAGTTCCCGGACCTCATCGCGCCAGCCATAGACGTGCTGCAGGCTTTCTTCGAGCCTGGCCGGGTCTTTTTCGTAGCCCTTTGCAAGATCGGCGAGATGTTCGTAATAGCCTGCCAGGTTGTCGAGAGGCGGAGACGTGACCGTTCCTATCCCGGCAAGATTTTTTTTCAGGTTCTGCAAAGACAGCAGCCATTCCTCGATCGGCATGCCGGCTGTCTTTTTGAAATCACGGATGACCCACTGGCGCTCGAACAGTGACCGGCTCTTCCAGCCATTGGATTGTTCCTTCAGGGTGACATAGACCGCCTCACACAGCGCCCTGGCCTGCTCCCGTTTGGCGGGGTCGATCGTGACTGAAGTCTTCTCCACTTCCGCTGAGCCGAAGTTGATGTCCGCGGCCTTGAGCGCCTGGATGGACGAGATCTCCTGCCCGCGGAATTTCCGGGAGAAAACGACCGAGGCCGCGAACCCCGCGCCTGCCTCCTCCACGGAAAGCACGGCGCCTTTATTCATCTCAAAGAACTGTTCCACAGACATCCCCATTTGCGGGGCAAGCTGCGCCACTGCCTTCGAAGCTGTCTCGGTGGGGACGAGACCCGGCCCGATGGTGTAGGCATTGACCTTTGTGCCTTCGAGCTCTGCATCCAGCGTGTTGGCAAGATGGACCTGGGCGGCCTTGAAGGTCTCGTACCCGCCCAGGAACGCTGTCCCCGTGGAGGACACACAGGCAAAGACTCCGTGATCCCGTTGGATCATATCGGGCAGGAAAGTCCTTGCCATCAGTACCGGTCCGCGCAAATTGACGCGGTAGCTGCGGTCCCAATCTTCAATGGCGACCTCCGTCACCCTTCCCAGCACGGCGATCGTTGCGTTGTTGATCACCGCATCGACTTTGCCAAAAGCCAGCACCGACAAGTTGTACAGATTCCGTACACTGCCTTCTTCGCCGACATCCGTGGCGACGAACAGCACACGGTCTTTTCCAAATTCCTGCTCAAGAGTGACCTCCGCTTTTCGACCACTTGGCTGGTGGATCTCGGCGATCACGACGTTCGCACCCAGCCAAAGCAGGGCGCGCGCGGCTTCATATCCAATCCCACTGCCTGCGCCCGTGACGATCACTGTTTCTCCACGCAGGGCATCCTGGTGAAGCCCAATTTGTGCAATTATCATTGTCATCGTTGCCTCAGCCTTACCATATTCCCGGCAGGAGGCGATATTTCGTCTCGTGTGTAAATTCGACATAGCCAGGTAATTCCGCCTGTAGCGTCCTATCCTCGCGTGCCGTTCGCCAGATAAGCATCAGCGCTGCAATGACCTGGGGAATGGTGGCCACCCACGATCCCAGCACCAGGCCCACGGTGATGGTGAACAGGAAAC